>CAZAUU010000009.1:0-50933 GCA_964488405.1 uncultured Phocaeicola sp. | reverse complement strand
GATGGGACAATGAATATCTCTTGAAAATTCTGAAGAATTAGATGCGTTTGCCCTGCAAGATGAAGGCATGGAGTTTGTCTGGACTTGAAAAAACATTATTTTTGCATGTTGGTATTGCAATGTGTGGCAAAGGCGCATGCCAGAGTTGTATGTTAAGAAAATGCGTGACATATTTATCAAAAGAGATAGATAACAAACAAAATATTGATAATGATAAAGATTTATGGAATGGACATTTGTCCTGATTGCATATATGTTGAGGAACAAGTCAAAGGAAACGTCAAATATGAAACCATAGATATTGGTCGGAGTGTAAGGGATTTGAAAGCGTTTTTGCAACTGCGTGACAATGACAAGGCTTTTAGTGAAGTAAGGAAGGCAGGAATCATTGGTATTCCCTGTTTTGTGTTGGAGGACGGCACGGTAACGCTTATACCTGAAGAAGCGGGATTGAGGTCGCGTCCGATAGAGGAAGAGGCTACCTGCAATCTGGATGGTACGGGATGTTAAGTCCGAAAAAACATGAGTCGTATAAACCTGTATGAAAAAGGCTGTCGGATACATGGAGAAACAGATATTTGCCTCAAAGTTTTTAGTTGCAGCCTGACATGAAACGGGATATTTTTCGTATTTTTGTGTATCGAACAAGAAAAACAAAATGAATCAACAATATCCGTCCGTATTATTGGAAAAAGCGGTGGACGAGTTTGCCAAACTTCCCGGTATTGGTAGAAAGACCGCTATGAGGTTGGTGTTGCATCTGCTCAGGCAAGACACAAAGGTGGTGGAAGCATTTGGTAATGCTATTGTGCGGCTGAAACACGAGGTGAAGTATTGCACAGTCTGCCACAATATTTCGGATACCGATGTGTGCCGCATTTGCTCCAACCCGTTACGCGATGTATCGACCGTATGTGTTGTGGAAAATATCCGTGATGTCATGGCCATCGAGAATACTCAGCAATATAGAGGGTTATATCATGTGTTGGGTGGGGTTATATCTCCCATGGATGGTATTGGTCCTTCCGATTTGCAAATAGATAGTCTGGTAGAACGGGTGAAAACCCAGTCCATCGCTGAAGTGATTCTGGCACTCAGTTCGACCATGGAAGGAGATACGACCAATTTTTATATATTCCGCAAATTGGAGCCTTACAATGTCAAATTGACCGTTATTGCACGGGGTATTTCCATAGGTGATGAGTTGGAGTATACCGATGAAGTCACGTTGGGAAAGTCCATAGCCAACCGGATTTTGTTTACTGGAATTACGATATAAAATTATTTGCATGGAAAGAAGAATCAAACGATTGGTATGCCTGCTTAAATTGGAGTATATGCTGTTATGGATAGTAGAATTGCTGCTGGTAGCCCTTTATGAAGTTGATATCCTGCCGCAAGGTATTCTTGTGAATAATGCGCAAGTCGGATATGTTATGCAGGTAGTAGGCATTTTGCTGGCGGTATGTCTCATTCCTTTGTCGCTGCGTCTGTTCAGCCTGTCGCTCACACGCTATGTCACTTCCCTCCCTTTTGATGAAGCCCTGCGGAGTTATCATCGCTGGAGTGAAGTGCGTATTGGTTTATTGTTGGTGGCTGCACTGCTTAATCTGTCTGTTTATTACTGGACTATGAATACGACCGGATTGTTGTGTGCCGGCATGGTCTTTATCGCCTCTCTCTTCTGCATACCAGGGAAAAGACGGCTGCTCAACGAACTCCATTTGTCTGATCTGACGGAATGAAAGTATGTGTACCTCTTTACATACCAGTCGTATCCGTCTGCGGGCGCCCGAGCCTGAGGACATAGACGAAATGCTTCAGTTGGAGAATGATGAATCTTCTTGGGAAAACAGTTGTGTCACGGGACCATATTCCCGCTACCAACTGAAAAATTACATAGCCGGTAGCCAAAACAACTTGTTCAGCGATGGGCAACTTCGCCTTATGATTACGCTTGTATCAGGTAAGACGGTGGGCATCATTGACCTGTTTACTTTCGATGCCCGTCATCGGCGTGCCGAAATAGGAATTGTGGTGAAAAAAGAGTTCCGCCGTCAAGGGATAGCCTGCGAAGCATTGTATTTGCTGGAACACCATTGTTTCTGTCTTTTGGGTATTCATCAGTTGTATGCCTATATCCGGACAGATAACCTTCCTAGCTTGAATTTGTTTCACAAGGCAGGATACACATTCTGTGCCACACTGAAAGATTGGATTTATACAGGTAAGGGTTACAAGGATATTTGTATCGCACAAAAAATACGCATGTGATCAGTTGCACGATGGATATTGGGGATATGTTGCCCAAAGTCGGTAGGGATTTCCCAATTCGTTCATGCTGTTTACCCACATGTTACGGTAATTCTCATCCAACAGATGCTGTTTGTTGGTTTCTCCTATGATCCATGAGTCATTGTCAATCTCCTCCTCTAATTGACTGTGTTCCCATCCTGCATATCCGGCAAAAAAACGGATGTATCCCTCTGTCGGGTTCCCGTTGAGAATATACCGTTGGATTGCTGTAAAGTCGCCGTTCAGATAAAGTCCGTTCCCTAAATTTAGAGCTCCTTTCAGGTGGCTCAGGATATGGAGAAAGAATATTGTGTCCCGTTCGACGGGGCCTCCTTTAAATACAGGTATCACGGGAGCAGAAGCCAGTTTGGGTATCAATTGGTTTAATGAAACACGATATCTGAAATCTTTATTCATCACAATGCCCATGCTTCCTTCTGTATTGTGTGTAATCATCAAGATTACCGACCGTGTAAAGTGATAATCATGCAGTAGCGGAGAGGCAATAAGAATACTTCCCATGCGTGGAAGTGCCTTATTTGAATGTACCTGGAAAATGCGCATATCCATATTTCGTTGTTATTTTTAATACTCTAAGATAATTCCAATTATTAGAATAGAAAAATTTTTCGACCTTTTTCAAAAAAATATTCACTATATATTTGCCAATTCAAAAAAATATCCTACCTTTGCAACCGCAATCGAGAGAGAAAGCAATATTTATAAAGGTGCGTTAGTTCAGTTGGTTAGAATACATGCCTGTCACGCATGGGGTCACGGGTTCAAGTCCCGTACGCACCGCAAGATATTAAAAGCCTGTGAATGACAAAGCCCGTGAAATCAATGTTTTGTGGGCTTTGTTTTTTCTTTTTGTACCCATCTTGGAGGCAAGCGAATTTCCCAAACAGACAAAGTTGAGTTACCAAAACGTTACAGAAAATCCAAGCTTTCGGAATTTTAATGATTCCCCTTGTAAGTCACTGATTTGTAATCTGTTGTCATTAAAATGTCCGCGTGTGAATCAATTATTAGTCTTTCCATTGCAGGCAATGTGTAACAGTTTCAGAAATGAAATTTATGAAAAATGATTCTGTTACCTGTCTGCTACAGAATATTTTTTTATATTTGCCAATGAATGATGTCATTAACTATAATTATTCCGACAACGCATGGGAATTCTTGACGCCGACTTGCCAAAAATAGATTTGCCCGAAGATTGGGTGATAGGTACTGATATAAACAAGGATTTGCTCAGTTTGTATGCACATTATCCGGTGCGGCTGAAGTGTGAGATGTTTGCACTTTGCCTGGAAGGGGAAGTGGAAGCATTGGTAAATTTGAATGAAATCCGAGTGCGTCCCAACGATGTGATTACATTGATGCCTGGAAGTATCTTTCAGATAAACGAAATCAAAGGAAATCTGAAGGTTTACTTTTTGGGATTTTCTTCAGATTTCATTGAGGTGAGCGGACGGTCACGCTCCACATTAGATGCGATTTTCCTGACCCTCGGACGGCCGGTTATCCAGCTGAAGCCGGAGGGGGCATTAATGCTGGAGAAATACTTGCAGATGCTGATTGGGATGTACGAATATTTCAATGCAAAAATACGTCATGAAATCGCCCCGAACCTGTATGCCGATATTCATACGGGCATTTCCATTATTTACCAGAACCGGCATTACGACAAGACCGCCCTTTCGAAGAGTGAATTATTGAGCCGTAGTTTCATGTTATTAGTGATACAGTATTATAGGGAGACGCGCAATGTGGGCTGGTATGCGCAGAAGTTAGGTATCACACATGCGCACTTATGTGGCATTGTGAAGCAGATAACGGGAAAAACGTGTGTAGATGTCATCTCATCCATGGTGATTATGGATGCTAAATCGCAATTGAAATCCACACGGCTTAGTATTCAAGCAATTTCCGATTCGTTGAATTTTGCCAATGTTTCTTTCTTTGGCAAATATTTCAAGCGTTATGTGGGCATGAGTCCCTTAGAATACAGAAACAACGGATGAATACAAGGGATGCCCGTGTGTGCGGGGCAGCCTTCATTTGCAGGCTTTCAGTTTGTCCTCTAATTGGATTGCAGGGACACCCAGTTCTATGGCACGTTCGTATGCTTGACGTGCCTGGTAGTTCTCTTTCAATTGAACATGTACATCACCCAACATGATAAAGACATCGGCATCGTCCGGCTCCAATTCGGATGCGGCTTTGAGATCAAGCAAGGCCACATCGGCGAGTCCTTGTTCTAATTCGATGTTGGCACGCATCTTCAGGAGTGAGGTCTCTTGCGGATATTCTTCAATGAGCAGATTCAGGCGTTCGCGTGCTGCTATGTACTTCCCCTCTTTCTGGTCGAGCATGGCCAGGCCGATGCGGGCAGGCTTGTTTTGCAGGTCTTTCCCCAAAATGACGTTATAATCGATACGAGCTTCTTTGTATTGGCGGCGTTGCATATAAATATAGGCACGAATCAGCCGCGCCTCTGTTTCTTCGGGTATCAGGTCGATGACATTGCAATAATCTACGTAAGCTTTCTCGGTCAGCCCCTTTTCCATATATAAGGCGGCCCGGTTGAGCAACATGGCGGTAGAGTAGGGAGTGATGTTCAATGCCATAGTGTATGCCTCGATAGCCTCATCAATCTTTCCCTGGCGTTTTAGGACGGTTCCCAGATTGGAAAAGAGCAAGGCATTACGCGCATTCTTTGGGTCGAGCTTCAATGCCTGACGAAACAACTGTTCTGCACGTGCCAGACTATCTTTTTGCGTACATGCCATCGCTTCTTCAATCAATTCACTATATGACTGGGCCGAGAGCATGGCCGGCAGGCAACAGAGTAGGATAACAACCAGTTTTTTCATGTACAGCGTTTGGGTTTATACGGCAGATTGCACGGCCTGTTGATTGCCAATAAGCCGTGTAATCTGTAAAGTTAAAGCAATCATGCCTCTTTTATATAGTTTACAATCCATTGGCCGACTTCTTGTGTGCCATACCGTGCCCCGCCTTCCACCTGGATTTCCGGTGTACGCACGCAGGCATCCAATGAAGCCTCGACAGCACGGCGAATCACGGCACCTTCTTCTTTGCAATCGAAATATTCGAACAGCATGGCTACGGAAAGGATTTGAGCAAGCGGGTTGGCGATATTCAAACCTTTGGCTTGCGGCCATGAACCATGAATCGGTTCAAAGACCGGTGTGCTCTCGCCCGTGGAGGCGGAAGGAAGCAAACCCATCGAACCACTGATGCAAGACCCTTCGTCTGTCAGAATATCGCCGAAAGTATTTTCTGTCACAATGACATCGAAGAATGTCGGTTCCTGGATCATACGCATGGCGGCATTGTCCACATACATATAGTCGGTATTTACTTCAGGATATTTCGGAGCCATTTCCTGTGCAATCAGACGCCACAGGCGTGACGAGGCAAGCACATTTGCCTTGTCAACCACCGTAAGGTGTTTGCGGCGTTTCATCGCATATTCAAAACCTACTTTTAGGATACGTTCAATTTCGGGGCGCGTATAATAATTGGTGTCATAAGCCTTGTCGTTGTCCTGGTATTTCTCGCCAAAGTACATGCCTCCTGTCAGTTCCCGGATGCAGAGGAAATCGGCACCTTCTACCAGTTCGGCACGAAGTGGGGATTTATGCAACAGGCATTTGAACGTTTGAACAGGACGGATATTGGCAAACAATCCCAACTTCTTACGCATGGCAAGTAGTCCCTGTTCGGGGCGGACCTTTGCCGTGGGGTTGTTATCAAACTTTGAGTCGCCCACAGCAGAAAACAATACCGCATCGGCATTTTTGCATACCTTATAAGTTTCTTCTGGAAATGGGTCGCCCACCTTTTCAATTGCGTCTGCCCCACAGACTGCATATTCGTAACTCACTTTATGGCCGAATTTTTTACAGACAGCTGTCATGACATTTACACCCTGCACTGATATTTCGGGCCCGATACCGTCTCCGGCCAATACTGCAATTTTAAAATCCATTTTATTACTAAGTTTTAGTTTTTATTCTTCTATCATGTTCAACATTTTGATTGTCGCTTTGATTGCCGCTTCCGTTTGATCGGCATCCAGCCCACGGGTACGGAACTCGTGGTTATTGAAATTCCACGTGATGACGGTTTGTACAAAGGCATCCGTACGTCCACCGGGAGGAATGGTTACGGCATAGTTGGTCAGCATCGGGAACTTACGGTTCAGGATGCCTTTGTATATTTTCCGCAATGCACGGACAAAGGCATCGTATTGGCCGTCCCCTGAAGAACTCTCCTGATACACTTTCCCGTTGATTTCGATGCTGAGCGTAGCCATTGGTTTCAGGCCCTGTGCCAAGGTTACGAAATAGCTTAACAATTTCACTTTGGCTTGTGCTCCGTCGTGTTTCAATACATCGCTGATGATATATGGCAAGTCTTCCTGCGTTACCAGTTCTTTGCGGTCGCCCAGTTCGATGATGCGTTCGGCTACTTTGCGCATGGAATCTTCGTCTAATTCCAGCCCCAGGCTTTCCAGGTTCTTGCGGATGTTGGCTTTACCGGAAGTTTTTCCTAATGCATATTCACGTATGCGTCCGAAACGTTCGGGCAACAGGTCGTTGCAATACAGGTTGTTCTTGTTGTCCCCGTCGGCATGTACGCCTGCCACTTGTGTAAAGACACTTTCGCCTACTATCGGCTTGTTTGCCGGAATAGTGACCCCTGAGTAGGATTCCACTATCCGGCTGACATCGTTCAGCCGGCTTTCGTCAATGTTGGTAATGGCGTGGAAGTGGTCTTTCAGGATGGCCTGTACGCTTGCCAACGGGGCATTTCCAGCCCGTTCACCTAATCCGTTGATGGTAGTATGCAGTCCCTTTACGCCGCTCAGTACGGCGGCAAGCACATTACTTACGGCAAGGTCGTAGTCGTTGTGCGCGTGGAAATCAAAATGCAGGTCGGGATAGCGTTTTTTCATTTTCCGCATGAATTCAATCACCTGGAGTGGATTTAGGATACCCAAGGTGTCGGGTAGCATGAAACGCCTGATACCCGTGTCTTTCAACCCGTCTACCAAGCCGAACACGTAGTCCGGCGAATCTTTCATGCCGTTACTCCAGTCTTCCAAGTAGATATTCACATCCATGCCTCGCCGGTGTGCATATTCCACCACTTCCCGAATGTCTTTGACATGTTCGGCAAGGTTTTTTTTCAGCTGGTACTTGCAGTGTTTCTCCGAACCTTTTGTCAGCAGGTTGATGACCTTGCAACCTGCATCGTGAATCCAATCGACTGATATTTTCCCATCAACAAAACCCAATACTTCCACACGGGAAAGCATGTTTCGCCGCATAGCCCAGTGGCATATCATTTTTACAGCTTCAAATTCTCCTTCAGACACCCGCGCCGAAGCGATTTCCACGCGGTCTACTTTCAGGTCTTCCAGGAGCAGGCGGGCTATCATCAGTTTTTCATGTGGCACAAATGATACTCCGCTGGTTTGTTCGCCATCGCGAAGTGTTGTGTCCATGATTTCTATTTTCGGTGGCTCTCTCATAGCTCCGTTTTGTCGCCTGTATTTTTCTCGAAAGATTCAATTTTGTCCTTGCTTCCCACCAGGAAGTCAATATCATCCAAGCCGTTTATCAGGCAGTGCTTTTTGTAGGCATTGATTTCGAACGTTTCAGACTTGCCTGTAGCCTTGTTTGTGATGGTTTGAGCCGGAAGGCTTATTTCCACTTCCGTTTTGGGGTTGGCAAGGATGGAATCGAACAATTCTTTCAAGAAACTTTCGCTTACCACAACAGGTAATACGAAATTGTTCAGTTCATTGTTCTTGTGGATATCGGCAAAAAAGCTGGATACCACGGCGCGGAAACCATAGCCTGCAATTGCCCATGCGGCATGTTCGCGGCTGGATCCGCTCCCGAAGTTTTTGCCTGCCACCAGAATCTGTCCGCTGTACACCGGGTTATTCAGTACGAAATCTTTGTTCAACGAACCGTCGGCATTATACCTCCAGTCACGGAACAGGTTGTCACCGAAAAATTTTTCATCACGTGTGGTGGCTTTCAGGAAACGTGCCGGAATAATCTGGTCGGTGTCCACATTCTCCAATGGCAAGGGTACACACGTGCTCACAATTGTATCGAATTTCTGTTTCATACTACTTGTTCTATTACATTAATGTTCTGGGATCTGTTATAATACCGGTTACGGCAGCGGCGGCGGCGGTCAGCGGGCTGGCCAAAAGCGTGCGCGAACCTGGTCCCTGGCGGCCTTCGAAGTTGCGGTTACTGGTAGATACGGCATATTTCCCGGAAGGAATCTTGTCGTCATTCATTGCCAGGCATGCGGAACACCCGGGTTGGCGGATGGCAAATCCGGCTTCTTCCAGCACCTTGTCCAGTCCTTCTTCACGGATTTGCTCCTCTACCATCCATGAACCTGGTACGAGCCAGGCTGTGATATTCTCCGCTTTCTTACGTCCTTTTACGATAGAGGCAAATGCGCGGAAATCTTCGATGCGCCCATTGGTGCAGGCTCCCAGGAATACATAATCCACTTGCTTGCCCAATAATTCTTCGCCCGGGCAAAACCCCATATACTGCATGGATTTTTCATACGATTCTTTTTCCACTTCATCCATGCCTTCGGTGGTCGGGATATGGGATGTAATGGCCATGCCCATGCCCGGATTGGTCCCGTATGTAATCATTGGCTGGATATCGGCTGCGTCAAAATGCACTTCCTTGTCGAAAATGGCATCTTTGTCGCTCTTCAACGTTTTCCAGTAAGCCAGTGCCTTGTCCCATTCTTCCCCTTTCGGCGCATATTCGCGTCCTTTGATGTATGCGAAGGTTACTTCATCGGGGGCAATCATGCCTCCGCGTGCTCCCATTTCGATAGAGAGGTTGCACAGGGTAAGGCGTCCTTCCATCGTCAGGCTGCGTATTGCCTCCCCGGCATATTCCACAAAGTAACCTGTCGCACCGCTGGTGGTCATCTTCGACATCATGTAGAGGGCGATATCCTTTGCTGTTACTCCCTTGCCCAATGTGCCGTCGACCGTGATGCGCATGGTTTTCGGACGCGTCTGAAGGATGCATTGGGAAGCCATTACCATCTCTACTTCACTGGTACCGATGCCGAAAGCAACTGCGCCCATCGCTCCGTGGGTGGAAGTATGCGAGTCGCCGCACACGATGGTCATGCCGGGCAATGTCAGTCCCCGTTCGGGACCTACTACATGTATGATACCGTTCCGCTTGTCCATCATGCCGAAATGGGTCAGGCCGAAGTCGGTCGCGTTTTTCTCCAGTGCGTCTACCTGTGCTTTCGATACCGGGTCTTCGATGGGTTTGTCTTGGTCATGTGTCGGAGTGTTGTGGTCCGGCATACAATAAATCCTCTCAGGGCGGAAACATTTCAATCCCCGGGCACGCATATCGGCAAATGCCTGCGGACTGGTTACTTCGTGGCAATAAAGACGGTCAATGTATAATTGGGTGGGTCCGTCCTCCACTTTCTGTACTACGTGTGCATCCCAAATTTTATCAAATAATGTATTAGCCATATTTTTATCCGAAGTTTTGTTATTTCTTGAATTTATTGATACAGTCGATGTAAGCTTCCACCGATGCAGCGATGATATCGGTATTTGCCCCGAATCCGTAGTACATCTGTCCGTCATATTCCACTTGCATGTGTACCTTGCCCACATCGTCGCTGCCTTTGCTGATTGCTTGAATGGTAAATTCCTTCAATGTCATTTGCCGTCTGATGATTTGTTTTACGGCCTTGATGGCTGCATCCACCGGTCCGTTTCCAGTAGCTGCTGCTTCAAAATGTTCGCCCGAAATGTTCAGTCCCAGACTTGCTACAGAACGTACGCCTACTCCGCTGGTCACTTGGAGGTATTCCAGCTTGATGTGGTGGTTCATGTTGCGGTCGGCACCCGCCAGGACCAGGATATCGTCATCGGTGATGTCTTTTTTCTTGTCGGCAAGTTTCAGGAAGTCTTCGTACACTTTATCCAGCGTTTCCTGATTCATCTCTACACCCAATACATGCAGGCGATGTTTCAATGCAGCACGCCCGCTGCGTGCGGTCAATACAATGGCATTGTCGTCTATGCCCACGTCTTTCGGGTCGATGATTTCGTATGTCTGTACATTTTTCAGTACGCCGTCTTGATGGATACCCGAGGAATGGGCGAAAGCATTGCGTCCCACGATTGCTTTGTTCGGCTGGACGGGCATGTTCATCAGGCTGGAAACCATGCGGCTGGTGGGGTAGATTTTCTGGGTGTTGATGTTGGTGTCAATATTCAGATATTTATGGCAGCGTAAGATCATGGCCACTTCTTCGAGCGAAGTGTTGCCGGCACGTTCGCCGATACCATTGATGGTTACCTCTACTTGGCGTGCTCCGTTCAACACTCCATTGATGGTATTTGCCGTTGCCATCCCCAAATCATTGTGGCAATGTGTGGAAATGATTGCCTTGTCAATGCCGTCTACGTGGTCGACTAAATATTTGATTTTGGCTCCGTATTCGTCCGGAAGGCAATATCCTGTCGTGTCCGGGATGTTTACTACAGTGGCTCCTGCTTTAATGACTGCTTCCACTACCCGTGCCAGGTATTCGTTTTCGGTACGTCCGGCGTCTTCGGCATAAAATTCCACATCGTCTACATATTTGCGGGCATACTTTACGGCTGCCACAGCACGCTCGATAATTTCTTCGCGTGTGGAATTAAACTTGTATTTGATGTGGGGGTCGGAGGTGCCGATTCCGGTGTGTATCCGTTTGTGTTTTGCATATTTCAGGGCTTCGGCAGCCACGTCGATATCTCTCTGCACGGCACGTGTCAAAGCGCAGATTGTAGGCCATGTAACTGCTTTTGATATTTCAATTACCGAATTAAAGTCACCCGGACTGGAAACAGGAAACCCTGCTTCTATCACGTCTACTCCCAAGGCTTCCAACTGTTTTGCCACCTGGATTTTTTCTACCGTATTCAACTGGCAACCGGGAACTTGTTCCCCGTCGCGCAAGGTAGTGTCAAAAATGAATAATTTCTCACTCATACGTATATTGATCTTTATGTCGTTTCATTCAAACAAAAAGCCTTTCACACATGGAAGTGAGAAAGGCTTTATATCATCATAATTATACATTTACGCACGTGTCTCACTTCCTCTTGGCTTCACCAATAGAATAATCAGGCCACATAACAGAATATGTATAAATAATGTATTCATTCCAACTTGGGTCATTTAGGTGGTGCAAAGGTAGACAATATTTCGATAAAACAAAATGAATTGAAAGTTTTTTATCTGTTTTGGCTACGGTTTTATACTTGATATATTCATTTTAATATGAATATCCGTATTCATCCAAATCTATTGGAAGAGCAGGGTGGTGCCGCGTGCTCCCGTGCAGACCTACGCGGGAGCACATGCACGCCTGTACGGCCACCCGTGTAGCCTTACGGGGGCAGTCGCGTTTTTTTATTCCGGATAGACAATTCTGCCGTCTACCAGGTGAATGGTGCGGTCGGTCTGCGAAGCGAGCGATTCATCGTGGGTCACAATCACGAAAGTCTGGTTCAAACGGTCGCGCAGTTCGAAAAATAGGCGGTGCAGTTCTTCTTTGTTCTGTGTGTCGAGGCTGCCCGATGGTTCGTCTGCCAGCACCACCGAGGGATGGTTGGCCAATGCACGCGCTACTGCCACGCGCTGCTTCTCGCCGCCAGACAACTCGTTGGGCTTATGCGATACACGTTCTGCCAGTCCTAAGAAAGACAACATCTCCAAAGATTCCTTGCGTGCCGTCTTTGCCGACACGCCCCGTATCAAAAGGGGAATCATCACGTTCTCTTGTGCGGTGAATTCTGGAAGGAGTTGGTGGAACTGGAAGACAAACCCTATTTCTTTGTTGCGGAAAGCCGCCAGTTCTTTTTCTTTCAGGCGGTTTACTTCCAATCCGTCCATTATGATACGGCCACTGTCCGGTTTGTCCAACGTACCCATGATTTGCAGCAACGTCGTTTTGCCGGCTCCGCTCGGTCCTACGATACTCACTACCTCGCCCTTGTTTATCGAGAGGTCTATCCCTTTCAGCACTTGCAACGTGCCGAAGCTTTTGGTTATCCCTTCTATTTGAATCATAGTTCTTTACAGTTTGCGTATTACGTATTCTGCCAGATAGCAGCCGAACACTGCCGGCATGTAACTTACTGTCCCTACCATTGTCTTTTTGCCAACATTGTCGTCTGTAAGTTGTATGGCGTTGTCGTCTGTCTGCTCGGAACTGAATATTACGGGCAGCTTCCGATTCACCCCCATTTTCCGTAACCGTTTGCGTATCGCTTTGCTCAACCCACAATGACAGGTTTCCCACAGGTCGGCCAGACGCACTTTCGTGATGTCGTGTTTGCCTCCTGCCCCCATGCTGCTGACGATAGGGATGTTCCGCGATAAGGCATGATAGATGAGGTGGCTCTTGGGCCCCACTGTGTCAATGGCATCCACCACGAAGTTGAAATCATTGCTGTCCAGCAGGACGGGGATTGCTTCGTCCTTCAGGTAAATGGGCAGTGCCACCAGTTCCAGTTCGGGGTTGATGTCGCGGAAACGGGAAGCAAGCACCTCCACCTTCATCTGTCCCAATGTGGAATGGAGGGCGGGAAGTTGACGGTTGAGGTTGGTGGGTTGTACGGTATCGGCATCCACGATGGTCATTTTCCCTATACCCGCCCGACACAGCATCTCGGCTGCATACGCGCCCACTCCGCCGAGTCCTACCACCAGCACATTTGCCTTGCCGATGCGTTTTATTTTCTCTTTGCCCAGCAACAGCTCGGTGCGTTGCTGCCAGTTTTGTGTGTTTTCGTTCATGAGTTTTTTCTGATCCATTTATAAATCCAGTTGCCCACTTTGTCGTAATACTGCGTTTCCGCCAGTCCGCGCGGGTCGGAGAAGGAAAGAGTCTCGTTCGGGTCTCCCTTTTGTCCGGGATAGAGCAACATGATACTGTTGTTGTTGAAATACTTGGATATCTGCATGGGGAGGCGTTCGAACGATGAGTCATACGAAATCGACCCTCGCCGCGCGCTGACCAGCACCAGCAGGTGGTCGTAATTCACCTGCCCGGTCAGCAGCAGCAGGTCGCCCCAGTCCTCCAGTTCCGAATAGACCGCCCGTGTGTCCTTGTGCTTTTTCTGGATGAATCCACGGATGTAACCCAAGGTCTGCGGGTGGGCATGGAATTGCACGCGGCATCCCAACTGCCTGCTCATGCGGCACAGGTGGGTGATCCATTTGGTGAAACCGTGTTCGAACTCCGCCTTGGGTGGAACGGCTACGATGATGCGGCGCAGGGTGTTGACGGGGATGAGAAAACGCACTACCATGACTTGCAGGTAAGTGTTTTTCAACAGGTTCTCGGTCAGGTTGCCAAAAAAGGAGTCAACGATGCTTGTCTTGAAGTGCAACCCGATGATGATACTGGTCGATTCGTATTCTTTCGCCGTATGCAGGATGCCTGTCGTGATGTTCAGGTCGAAACGGCTTACGGTGGTCAACTTGACGCTGGCAGACGCCGCTATCTGGGCTGCCCGTTCCAGGTTGCGTTTGCTGCGTGTCTCTTGTTTCACGGAATCG
The DNA here is from genome assembly GCA_964488405.1 of uncultured Phocaeicola sp. Lineage (GTDB taxonomy): Bacteria > Bacteroidota > Bacteroidia > Bacteroidales > Bacteroidaceae > Phocaeicola. Next base: position 36,960 of record CAZAUU010000009.1, on the reverse strand, counting down.
TTGCTGTCATTTATCACGCTCAGTGCCACAAGGTTGTCATGTAATTTCCCATCACGCAGCACCAATCCTAAGTTCATCAGCCCCTCCAGTGTGTCCGGGTTTGCTACCGGTATCAGGAAACGTTCTTTCTCCTGTACCCTGTCTTCTGCCACACCGGCATCGCTCATGGCGATGCGCTTGGCAGCATGTTCGGTGATGAAAGAGCTGACGATACACGTTACCAGTATCAGCAGGATAGTGCCGTTCAGCACATCTTCGTTCAGCAGCCGTTCTCCCGAAGGCAGGATGATGTTGTAGCCTACTAATACAGCCGCCAGTGTGGCTGCCGCCTGGGCGTTGCTCAATCCGTACATCAGTTCACCTTCCACGGCCTGCATCCGGTATATTTTCTGCGTAAGCCATGAGGCAATCCATTTTCCGGTGAGTGCTACCGCAATCATCACCAACGCCACTTTGATGGAGTCGAAGTGGCCGAACAACACGTGGATGTTAATCAGCATGCCCACTGAAATCAGGAAATAGGGGATGAACAGTGCATTGCCCACGAACTCCAGGTGGTTCATCAGGGGCGACACATGGGGAATCAGCCGGTTCAGCACCAGTCCCACGAGAAATGCGCCCAGGATACCCTCCATGCCGATGACTTCCATCAGGCCCGCACCGAGGAAAACCATCGCCAGCACGAAGATATACTGCACCACATTGTCGTTGTAACGCCGGAAGAACCACCTCCCGATACGGGGAAAGGTGTACATGATGACCACGCTCAGCAATATGACTTTCACCAAGAGCCACAGCCAGAACATTTCGGATGTTTCCCCCTTGTACAGGCCCGCAATGACGGCCAGCACCAGCAGTGTGAGTGTGTCGGTGACCGCCGTACCCCCTACGGCAATGCTCACTGCACGGTGGCGGTTGATGCCATAACGGATGGCGATGGGGTAGGCTATCAGTGTGTGCGAGGCGTACATGCTGGCGAGCAGGACGGAAGTGACGACTGCATACCCCAATACATACTGGTTCACCCAAAAGCCGATGCCCAGCGGGAAGATAAAAGCAAGCAGCCCCAGTACCGTTGCCTTTACCCGGATGCTCTTGAAGTCCTCCATATTCATCTCCAGTCCGGCAAGGAACATGATGTAATACAGCCCCACCCGGCTGAACAGTTCGAAACTGCTGTCGCGTGTCAAGATATTGAATCCGTGTTCACCCACCAGCACCCCCGCCAAAATCATGCCGATGATGTGTGGAATGCGCAGTCGCTCCAATATGACCGGGGCAAAAAGGATGATGACAAGCACAAGGAAAAATATCCAAGTGGGATCGGTGATGGGAAAATGGATATCAAAGTTTACAAGTTCTTTCATCATTTGGTATCGTTTTTGGCATTTTTACGGGCAAAATTACAAAAAACTTCCTACCAGCCGTGATTAATCGGATGGAATGTTTTATTTTTGCATCTGAAAGGCAAGCAAGTTTTTTGCCTGTGAGAACATAGATTATTTTAAATTTATTTGAAAGAACAGACATGAAAGTAGCTATTGTTGGCGCAAGCGGAGCCGTGGGACAGGAGTTCCTGCGAGTGCTTGACGAACGGAATTTTCCTATAGACGAACTGCTCTTGTTTGGCTCCACACACAGTGCCGGACGGGAATACAATTTTCAGGAAAAGAAAATAGAGGTCAAGTTACTGCAGCACAACGATGACTTCAAAGGGGTGGACATCGCTTTTGTGTCGGCGGGGGCAAGTACGTCGAAAGAATTCGCCGGAACCATCACAAAATACGGGGCGGTGATGATAGACAATTCGAGTGCTTTCCGTATGGATAAGGACGTGCCGCTGGTAGTGCCCGAAGTCAATCCTGAAGATGCGTTGAATCATCCATGCGGCATCATCGCCAACCCTAATTGCACCACTATCCAGATGGTGGTGGCATTGAAAGCAATCGAAGACCTTACCCATATCCGGCGCGTGCATGTGTCTACCTACCAGGCAGCCAGCGGAGCGGGAGCCGCTGCCATGCAAGAGTTATACGAACAATACCAACAGGTATTAGCCCACCAGCCGGTGAAGGTGGAAAAGTTCGCCTATCAGTTGGCATTCAACCTGATTCCGCAGATTGATGTATTTACCGACAACGGATACACCAAGGAAGAGATGAAGATGTTCAATGAAACGCGCAAAATCATGCACTCGGATGTGAAGGTAAGTGCTACTTGTGTGCGTGTGCCGGCCCTGCGTGCGCACTCGGAAAGTATCTGGATAGAAACCGAACGACCCGTGTCGGTAGAAGAGGCACGCAAGGCATTCGCCGAAGGCAAAGGGTTGGTGTTGATGGACAATCCCGAAAAGCAGGAATATCCGATGCCACTCTTCCTTGCCGGTAAGGATCCGGTGTATGTAGGCCGTATCCGCAAGGATTTAGGTGATGAGAACGGACTTACTTTCTGGATAGTGGGCGACCAGATAAGGAAAGGTGCCGCACTGAATGCCGTGCAGATTGCGGAATATCTGGTAAGCAAGAGATAACCTGCACTTGCAGGGATACAAAAACGGATGCCTTTTATTCATACAGAATTGAGGCATCCGTTTTTGTATTTCGGGAATTCAAAGCTGATGGCTTATCGGTGGGTTTCCACGACTTTCGTAGGAGCCAATTCCATGTTGCGCTTTTCGGTCTGTTCCACCACACGGCGTGCCAGATCCATAAACGCTTGTCCCGTGGGCGAATCTTCCTCCCATGCCACCGGGGTTCCTTCGTCTCCGTGCTCGCAAATACCCTGCACGATGGGAATCTGCCCCAAAAGTGGTACGTTCAGTTTTTCCGCCAGTCGTTTCGTTCCTTCTTTTCCGAATAGGTAATACCTGTTTTGCGGTAATTCGGCAGGTGTAAACCACGCCATGTTTTCCACCAGTCCCAGGATGGGCACGTTTACCTTGTCGTTCGTATACATGTCGATACCTTTGCGTGCATCGGCAAGAGCCACTTCTTGTGGCGTGCTCACAATGATGGCACCCGTGATGGCCAGTGTCTGCAATAGGGTGAGATGGATATCGCTTGTTCCCGGAGGGGTGTCGAGGATGAAGTAATCCAATGCGCCCCATGCCGCATCCCCCACCAGCTGCTTCAGTGCGTTGCTGGCCATGCCTCCTCGCCACAGGGTAGCCTGGTCTGGGTTGACGAAGAAACCAATGGACAGCAGTTTGATGCCGTACTTCTCCACGGGTACAATCAGGTCGCGCCCGTCTATGGTTTCAGCATAGGGGTGTGCGTCTTCCACTCCCATCATTTTCGGGACAGAAGGACCGAAGATATCGGCATCCAGCAATCCCACGCGGTAACCTAACCGAGAGAGCGACACAGCAAGGTTGGCTGCTACGGTGGACTTTCCCACGCCTCCCTTGCCCGATGAAACGGCGATGATGTTCTTCACCTGCGGAAGCATTTTCCCCGGTGCAGGGCGTGCCGCCTGGCGGCTCTCGGTGGTGACCGTCACTTCCACCTCCTTGGATACATGGACATGGATAGCCGTTTCCGCCGACCTGACTACCGATTTCATAAATGGGTCGGTAGGTTTTTCGAATACAAGCGAGAAGCTGACCTTCATGCCGTCAATGCGGAGATTATCGGCCACCATGCCGGCCTCCACGATGTTTTTCCCGTTTCCGGGATAACGCACGGTAGCCAGCGCGTCTAAAATCAGTTTAGGATAAAGAGTCATATATTACGATTAAAAAGTTAGTCCTTTGCGTCCATGCCTCGTCTGCTCCGGTTATAACTCCGATAGTTGTCGGGTTCGATTTCCACATCCGGTTCAACCAATACGTCCCCGTGGGGCAGGCGGAAACAGATGTATTTGATGCTTAATCCACGGTCTAACCATTGCTGCTCGTAATACGTACGGATGCGGAGGATGTCATCGTCCAACCCGCAATGATACAGGTCGTCTGTCATGAACTCCACCGGAAGTCGGTTGGCCTCCACCATGCATCGGGTATAGGTAAACAAGAAATTACTGTCTGTCTTTAGGTGGATTAGCCCGCCGGGTATGAGAAAACGGCGATAACGCTCCATGAAGTAGGTGGAGGTCAGCCGTTTGGTAACCTTTTTCATCTGCGGGTCGGGGAAAGTCAGCCAAATCCTTTCCACTTCTCCTGGTGCGAAGAAATGGTCGATAATTTCGATATTCGTGCGTAGGAATGCCACATTCCTTAACCCTTTACGCAAGGCTTCTGTAGCACCCGTCCACATGCGGGAACCCTTGATATCGACTCCAATGAAATTACGATCCGCATACCGTTGCGCCAATCCTACAGTATATTCTCCTTTTCCGCATCCCAATTCCAGCACAATTGGTTGGCTGTTGCGGAAAAAAACATGGTTCCAATTCCCTTTCATCTCGCAAGGTGCGGTTTCCATCTTCGAATACGGATATTCGAATACGTGCGGATATGCGGCCATGTCGGCGAATTTTGCCAATTTCCCTTTTCCCATTTTTATCAACAGATGTGGTTCTGGCACAAATGTACGGCTTTTCTGCGGAACACCCAAGCGGGACTCGCGGAATAATCCTGTCAGGATGGGAGACACACCATCAGGCATGCCGGGAAACATACCGTTGCATGGTGTTATCCGATATCCGGTATGCATACAGTGTACGAGTCGGAATGCCGCTCATGTGTGTTGAAGAATGCGTAATGAATTTGCCTGGATAGTGGAATGGTGCAGGGCTAAAGTATAAAGATTAAATCATGGCATCATCGTATCCCTTTTCAATCAGCTTTTGTTCCAGTTTGCGGTAAGCAGTGTGAAGCCGTTCTGCAACGGTTGATTTTTTCATGCCCAATAAATCTGCAATGGCCTGTAAGGTCATTTTTTCCCAGATTCTCAGTTTGACCAATATCTTCAATTGGTCGGGCAAGGTTTCAACCATCTCCTGTAAGGCGGAAAATTTGTCTTCCCGGCATTGGGGAGAAAGGGAAGAATATGGGTCATATTCAATATGCCCCAATTTGTCAATGTCTTCGCAAGTCAGGATTTTTTTCTTTTTTCTGCAATAACTGATTAAGTAGTTGTTCACCACACGGTGAAGCCAGGAAGAAAATTTTCCGTTTTCTTTGTATACATCTTTTAATTTAACGGATAAAAGACAACAGATTTCCTGAAACAGGTCATTGGCTTCCTCTTGGTTGAAAACAATCATCCGGATATATTGCCTGATACTGTTATTATATCGCGATAGAAGAATATTGAAAGCCATGTCTTCTCCACTTCTGTACAATTCGATAAGTGTTTCATCCGATAATTTGTTTAATGTCTTCTTCATAACTACTGATTTAAGGTGTTAATATTATAGTCAATCAGAATTGGTTTGCAAAAGTTATTAGTTGGATAAAATTGATATTCAATTGGTTATTTTGAAGTTTTTCGCAATATATTTCTGTTTGACTATAAATGTTATCGAGGCGCAAAGGAAACATTTTTTCTTTAATATCAAAAGGAAAATGTATTTTATTTTTAAAATTCATTCATCTGGATAGAACTCAGTGATAATTCCCCGTAATTCAATTATTCCTTTATCTATTGTTAGAGTTTTTCCAACTTTAGCCTTTCCAGATTGATAAACTACTAAACCGCCATATGTATTGTGTTAAGTTTTTTGGCAACTTTTGTTTAGTTTTGTCGCCAAAACTAAGGGAATTCGATATAAGATCAAAACATGGTCAGTTGCCTGTCATTGATAAAATTCACATCAATGGTTGGTTTCTTTTTAAAGAAACAGTAGACAGCAATGGCAGAAAGTACATTGACAATGAGGTTGTTGAAGGAACAGTGCCTGGTGTGTTCAATCCGGGCGATGTTCTTCAGTTCGTTATTGACCGTTTTTTAATCAAGACCTGCTTTCTTAACAGGATTTTGTCCGCCACGCTCATCAGGGAATTTCTCATGTTGTCCTTCACTTTGGTTACCGGCTGTAATCGTCCGGAAAAAATCTCGGACAGGGCCTGGCTGATATATCTCTTGTCCGCACAAAACTTTCCTTTTACGTTCTTCATGCTTCACTGGTTCACGGTCATCCATTTTCCCAGCGTGAAGAGGCTATTCCAATGTTTATTTTGAGACAGCCTCTTCTTCTTTAAATATCCCAACATCACATTTTTGTTAATTCGCTTCTTCGTTGAAGATCGGCTCATTGGCCAGTTGAGGGGTACGATAGAACAACACCGCGCTGTCATTGGTATATAAATGCTTCCGTTTGAGCAGATTAATCATTTCGGCACCTGCCCAGATAGTAGGTCCATAACCGTGTGCGGCATACACACTGACAGGTCGATAGTAATAAAATGCCGGGTCGTATCCCATGCCGGTACCTACGCATACACCTTCCACTTGTCCTTCTTCGTTGATAGCCGATGATACGGCATGCCAGCCCAACAGTACCACCGGACCATATGCCATGGCATCAATCCAGCCTTTGTTAATGGCATGTGCCATGCAATAGACATAGATGGCGGTAGCCGATGTTTCCGGATACGAGTCGTTGCGGTCCAATAACTGGTGCCAAAATCCGTCTTTGCCCTGGCAAGCGGCCAGTCCGCGTACATGGGCGCGGAGCAGATTCAAGATGTATTCATACCCAGTATGGCTTTCAGGCAATACATCAAGCACTTCACACAAGGTAAGTAAGGCCCATCCATTGGCACGTCCCCAATGAAATGCGGGATGATCTGCCATACCTTCCACCCATCCGTGACGAAACAGACCTTTTTCTGCCACGAACATCCGTTCGGCGAATTGCTTGATTTGCCTTACCGCCTCATCGCAATATATCTGCCGTTTACTTTCATCATAGCTTCCCATAAGTGCTACGGCGGGAATACCCATGAACATATCATCTAACCATACGCTGTTATGATAGGGACGGTTGCGTGCAAAAGTTCCGTCATCAAGGCGATATTCCTTGTGCATGATGAAATTGAAATAGTTGCTTATCAGACTGTCCACGGGCAGTGCGGAACCTTTCAACTGTGCCTTGAGCATCGAGGCGCATACCGCTCCGGCATCATCCAGTGCCTGTGGCATTAGGATTTGGCGCATTTGGGGGTCAATACTACCTTCTTTTTCATAAGCTTTCCTGAAGTAGGGCGCCACTTCGGCAAGAAAACAGAAGCGGTCGTACGCGTAAGTCCGGTAGGCCTTGTCACCAGTTGCCTCAAAAGCGGCCAACATGGCCGAATAGGTCACTCCCCACTCGTAGCTGGCCAGACGGAAAGCTCCCCGCTCCAATTGGGAGTGCTGGTCAATCAGGGAATAATCGGTGATACGTGCACCCGTACGGCTGTCCACTACATTTGTGGGAGTATTGCCTTGCAGAAATGCCAGTACGCGATCCATGTCGTGCTTGATTTCTTCTGCGGTCATTGTGCCATAACCTGTACGATAAGCGGGCTTCATCAGGTGAAGAGGCGTATTCGAGTCATTAACGGCCTGCCCGGTCTCTTGTGCCGTGACCATACTTCCTATACCAAGCAAAGCCAACAATGCTGTGTGTCGTAAAATATGTTTCATGTCTTTATTGGAGTTTATCAAATATGAATCCTCTGAAAGTGCCTCTCTCCAAATCCGTGCCAATGTAAAATCCGGGTTGGGTAGGTTGATTGTACGCCACGTTCTGGGTGGCAATGCTGATGCGATACGGAGGGTCTTCCAGAAAGCAATGGAAACGGTATTGGGTGGGAATAGTAGTAACATATAAGCGCAACGAACAGTTATCAGAGGTACGTAGCAGCACTTCTTCCCGCCAGTCGCCTATAATATCACCCTGTAAACAAGGAGTGGACTTGGTGCCATTGTTCGACTCGCATCCGTCAAACCTGGCAATGACATCGCATCGTTTGTTTTCCCAGTCGTATTTGCTGATCTGATTTTTATCAAGTAATTCCCTCGACAGATCCCCGTCCCACCATACGGCCATGTTGACTGACAGACCGGGTACTTCTTTGGCTATGGTTTCTCCCGTAAAGCTGTGTATACCTCCGGATGCAGTGGACCATATTTCTACTCCCGGATGTGTAGGGTCAATATCGGCAGCCATACAGCGTCCCACATCGATGTTCGCAGGGATTTGGTAAAGAATTTCTCCCGTAGCAGCATTGCGCAGGGTACTTCCGTCTCTCCGATTTTCGTGGCATGCCCATACCTGAAGCCTCGGATCAACAGGATCAAATTGTGTAAGGTGGAGTGCATCCCCATGTCCCAATCCGGTAGAATAGAGTCCACAGCCCGTATGGTCAATGGTGCACGATCCGTAGACAATTTCATCGCATCCATCACCGTCCACGTCTGCTACACGCAGATTATGATTCCCCTGTCCGGCATAGGCTTCGTTCCCGGGTTGGTTGCTATCGAACACCCAATGTTGTCTCAATTCCTTGCCGTCCCAATCAAATGCGGCCAGCACGGTACGTGTGTAATATCCCCGGCACATCACCACGCTGGGATGTATGCCGTCCAAATAGGCAATACAGGCCAAAAAGCGATCGCTCCGGTTGGCTCGCGTGTCTCCCCATTCTTGTAGATTTCCGCGTAAAGGTACGTAGTCAATGGTCTGCATGGCTTCACCCGTAAATCCATTGAAAATAGTCAGGTATTCGTTACCGGTCAGGATACGCCCTTGATTACGCAATGGCGCATCGGGATATATTTTTGCCCTTGGGTCGTCCGGTGCAAAATCATCTCCTTTCGGTTGTGAAGGATCTCCCGGCTCACGGTAGTCTGCTTGTGCGTTACCTATTATTTTGCCTGTACCATCCACCGTACCATCTGACGTCTTCATCACTATTTCAGCACGCCCATCCCCGTCTAAGTCGTACACCATAAATTGTGTATAATGTGCTCCGGCACGGATATTCCTCCCCAAATCGATACGCCACAACTTTTCGCCTGTCAGGCGATAACAATCTATGTACACATTGCCTGTATACCCATCATGAGCATTATCATGTGCGTTCGAAGGATCCCATTTCAGAATGATTTCATAATTTCCGTCTCCGTCCACATCGCCCACAGACGCATCGTTAGGACTATATGTATAGTATTGTCCCGATGGGGTAATACCTTCGGCAGGACGGTCTAACGGGATGTGGATATATCCCTGCGGTGCGTTGGCAGGAAGGGTGTATGAACCGCCTTCCCTTTCCTGATTGTCTACTACGGGCTTCACCGTGTATACCGTTTCGTGGTTGCCCGTATATGTGTCGGTGTAAAAAGTACCCGTACCGGCCGGCACTGTGGCAATCTTCGTCCCATCCCGATATATGTGGAATGTAGTCCCCTCCGGATCGGAAGACAGGTATCTCCACGATAATGCTACCCGATCCGGATCCTGCCGTATGGCTACCATGCCCCGTCCCAGTTTTTCCATTTGAATATGTCCGAAATCATAATTGGGCTGGGCGGTTCCTGCCATGCATATACACCAAAGTATCACTGCAGTCAGCCATTTATTTTGTATTTTCATTTATTTTTCTTTTGATTGGTTTGCCATGTGTTTTTTATTCCAAATGTTTTTTGTGGTCAATTACCATCCGGTTTCTCTATTTCGGTGAAGGGGCTGTCATTCCATTTGAAGTTGTCCGGGTTGTCAGGACAGGCAGGATTGAAAGGCTGATAACCCTTCAGGTTTGCGGCAAGAGGAAGATCCAGTTGACGGATGCCTTCGATGACACAACGTGCTATTTCGTATGCGCCATAAGGATTGAAATGGGTGTTATCAGCCAGTGGTTCAGCTTGTCCGGGATAGGTTCCTGCCGGATAATGCACGAAAGCTTTTTTCGACCTTTCCACGCCTAATGCCTCATACAGCGTACGTGTCATGTCGTGCAATTCAATGAGAGGAACGTTCTCTCGTTGCGCCACCCACCGCATGGCATCCGGATAGTCTTCATGCGTTTCCTTGATTTTGCCTTTTTCATCAAAGGAACGGCGCTGGGTGGGAGTGACGAAAATCGGGATTCCACCCTTTAGCCGCACCTCGTCTACGAATGTTTTCAGGTACGTGGAAAAAAAATAATACGCCCCTTTGCCAGGACCTTTCAACTTCTGATCGTTGTGCCCAAACTCAATAAACATATAATCACCCGCCTTCATCTGTGAGAGAGCTTTTTTCAGGCGTCCTGCCTTTATGAAGGTGTCGGCACGTTCACCGCTCTCGGCATAATTGGCAAAACATACACGGTCATTAAAAAAAGCGGTAATCATCTGCCCCCAGCTTGCCCACGGTTCGTTATCTTGGTCTACCACAGTCGAGTTTCCCACTAAGAAAACGGTGGGGACATCTTCCACCCGTTCGATTTCTATACCCGCCACACAAGGTATATCTCCATTGAATTCCAATGTAAGCTTGTCGTCCCAGTTCAACTTGTTTTTTTCGCGAGGCTTGATATGTACTTTCTCGTTTCCATCAATGACCGTGTCACGCTTGTTAATAACGAACGAGAAAGTCTTGAACTCGCCTTTTCGTGTGGGGATATTGTTCAGGAACAGCCGGCGTGATTCGCCCCGGACAGTAGTGGATCCAGCCTCCTTCCTACTTCCAAGTGTGACAGTCACGCGGTAATTACCATCGGGAACATTTACCGAAAAAAAGAATGGTGTATGACTTTTTCCATTGGGAGCTTGAACCAGGTCATATCCAAAACCGCGTTGGATATTGTAAACCGAATCGGATGTGATGTGTATAACATCCTTACCATTGGAGGTTTTATCCGCATTGAATACGAAATGGAAACTCTGTGCCGAAATGGACAATGGGAACCCAACAAGAGCCATCAAACCTAAAAGGATATTTTTTTTCATGATATGATACAACTATAGATTAGTTCCTTAATTTTCCACATGGTTGACGGGGATGAGGCGCACAATCCCGTTCAGTCCGGAGGGAAGCGGATCCCATGTGTCGTAGGTACCGCTCTCATAGTTCAACTTAGCGATGTTGATATCTTTGAAGATACGCCATTCCACTCCCTGGCGATCCAGCTCGGCAATGCGGTTTGCCGGCAGATTTGTCACTTCCACTTCAATGCGGTTCTTGCCCGGCTTCAGCCATTTGCCTACCTTGACACGGAAGGGAGCAGCCCATGCAGTTCCTGCCTCCTCTCCATTGATACGCACACGAGCACTCTCACGTACATCGCCCAAGTCGATTATCCAGTCATCCGCTTCAATGGCGGGCAAGTCGATATCTACCGTATAAAGCGCCGTTCCCATATTGCTTGTGGCATCCGGATGATCTATTCCCGTCCATGAAACAGGTGCGTCGATGTTGTACTCGCCTTTGATAGCTGGTGTACTTTCCACGAACCGTACTTTCCAGCCGTGATCCAAGCTGAGACTATATGGTTGTTCTTTTATATATTTCCAAGTACTTTCTCCTTCAAGCGTTTTGTTGAAGGTCTGGACAATCAGGCTTTCGCCTGATTTCAGTTGCAAGTGAACGCACAATTCCCCATTTTCATCCCGCGTCTGTGCCACACCCTTGTTTCCGTCCATTGGGTTGAAAAGCATGGCCGAAGTCTCACTTACATTCAATGTTACCCATTCGTCCACATCTTTACTTTGTAAATTCGACACAAAGTAATGGTGACCTTCCGGATTAGAACGGCGGATAAATTGCAGTCCGCATTGGGTTTTAAGTGCCTCTGCCTGTGTGCCGGTTTTTTTCAGTGTTTCCTGATAGTCCGATCCGATGATGATGCGACCTTTCCCGAAAGCAAAACTTTGCACTTCCCCGAAATGGTCTGCGTCAGGCAATTCGGTAATGAAGGAGGAAAAGATTTTTCGGTTTTGTTTTAAGTGACTGTATCCGGGCACATCTTTGGGATATTGTTCCACAAATACTATCGTGGCACCTTGACGCGCCAATTCCACCAGTCTTTTGAGAGTGGAAGCGGGCATCAGGCGTACTGCCGGCACGACGAGTGCCTTATAGCATGTACCGCCTTCCGTTACCAGCTTGTTCTCTTCACACCGGGTGGAACGGATGAAAGCATCAGAAATGTAGTCTACATCGTATCCCCCCGCGATGATGGTCTGGATCGTTTTGATGAACTTCGGTGCATAGCTGTCCATCTTGTGGATGTCGAATGCCACAAACCGTCCGGGCAGGTCATCCCACATATCATAAATCGGCAGATAAACCAGGAAATCGTTGTCGGGCTCTCCCATCTGAAGAAACGACTGGCACCGCGTGATGTAACTGAAGAAAGCCGGTGCATCGCGCCAAATCGGGTTGGTGGGAGACATGTTGATAGAGGCATAAAACAACCATCCAGGCCATGCAGCTTCCTGTGGCGAATAGGGTGTGCCGTGGAAAAACATGTGGTTCACACCCGATACAAACATCAAATCCATGTCGGGTTTGCATTGTGAAAGGGATGTGCGGAAATGTTCGGTCAGCCATGTGAATGTTTCCGATGAAGTAAAAGGCTTTCCAGTAAGGTGTGCTGCAGAAGAAGCATATTTCAGCATGGAAATGTCCGAAAAGTTAGGACGGGTCAGCGAGTCACGGCGCAAGCCTTTGATGTGGAAGTCGGTTAGCCCGAATCCTTCACATTCAGGGATATCCACCGATGCATAGGTATCTATCAGGTTGGCTGGAGAGCCGTGTGCCTGATTGCGAGTAGTACTTCCGTGACCATGCGCCCATGCTGTCCACTGGTTGGTGAAATTGGCAATCAGCATTTCACCAACGGTTTCATGGTAATCGGAGACCACTCGTCGTGTCTGCTCTGTCCTCATCGTATCTATGAACTCGGGGAAATGTTCTTCGAGCTTGTATCCGCGTCTTTTCTCGAATTCTTCCAGCAAACTGGGACTCCAGTCCGCCCCATACACTTCGTACGAGTCATTGAAGAATGTACGCGGAAATTCTGCTCCGCTTTCATTAAAGGCACGATCGAATTTGGCAAGATACCCCTTTACGGCCTGCGGATTCAGGTGATCCAGCACATATCCCTCTCCTCCGGGAGCTGCGCGTTTCACTTTTTGGAAAGTTTTTCCTTCGAAGAGGGCAATCAATTTCCAATCGCCTTCGGGTACCTTCCATACCAGTTTCCCCCCCCTCACTTTTGTAGTCAAATCCAAGCATGTCCCATTTCCACCGTATGCCATCAGGCGGCTTAACTTTGCCACACTTTTCTGGTTTTCTTCTTTCGGAGTGGTTATCTGTATGTCAAGTGTGATTTCTTTGCCTCCTTTTACCTCATACGATTCAAATATCGCTTTCGTTGCAGCATCCTCTATACCAATGTCAGGACCTCCAAAGGGCCAGCCCGTTCCGGTGTTCATGTCGATTTCTATGCCATTTTTCTTGGCTTCGGACTGTGTATATTGCAGCATCTCCATCCATTGCGGAGAAAGAAAGCTGATATCGTTCTTTTCGTTTCCTTTCACTCCATAGATTGGTGTAATCTCCAAGCTACCCAACCCCGCGCTTCCGTATATTTCCAAGTTGTACGAAAGGTTGGTCTTGTCGATCGCACTTCCTAACCACCACCAGCGGCTTCCCGGACGAGCCTCTGGTTTAGTTTCCGGCCAATCTTGTGCCTGTACGGCACTTCCAGCGAGCAAAAAGGCTAACAGTATGTAGTTTGTTTTCATGGTATATTGAGGTATATTAGATTATTGCAGGCAAATGTAAGATGTTTTTGCGGATATTTCCATGTGTCAACGTACATATTCATAGATTTTTGTATAACCTATATATAGAAGCAGTTGGGAAATAGTTCTTCCTCGCATTTGTTTAAAAATCAGTTGGAATGAATCCGATAAAACTATAAAGTAAAGTATAGCCACAAAAAAAGCGGATCCGCATGTAACGGATCCGTATTTCGAATGATTCACGACTTTTGTGATGCAAGGATTATTGCAGCTTGTATATTTCGGTTCCGGCAAGGAGGAAACAACCTGTACCGAAATCATCGAAATCAGGTTTGCTGTCATAGGTCACAGGCTGCCCGTCTTTCGGCTCTTTGCCTGTCCCTTGCACATAGCCCAAAAAACCGTTAGGGTGTACGGCATCTTTCAACATGGCGTTCCATGCTTTCAGCACAACGGGCAGGTATTCGTTGCGTTCCAACAGGCCGTTACGGATACCCCATGCCATGCCATAAACAAAGAGAGAAGTACCGGTCAGTTCCTTACCACCAAAATGCGTGGGATCGTGCAGGCTGACATTCCAGAATCCGTCTTCACGCTGGCAGTCCTTGAGTGCTTTGCTCATGGCAAGAAAGTCATTGATGTAATCTTGGCGGTGGGTCTCGTTTTCCGGGATTTCATTCAATACACGCACGTATGCCGCATATACCCATCCGTTTCCGCGGCTCCAGTAACAATCCTCACCGTTCGGTTCCTTGTAAGGAGGATCAAAGTCGGCATCCCTCCACCACAATCCGTCTTCAGGATTGAACATACCGTTATCACCCAGCTGATTACGGGTATATTCGTACATAGCCCACATCTTATCAAAATATTTTTGCTCCCCGGTTAGCCTTCCCATTTTCGCAAAACCAGGCATACCCATTTGTATTGCATCAATCCATGTCCATTCGTCAATTTGCGGTGTGTTGACCAGCATGTTCAGGTTAGCCTTTGCGTGGAGCAGAATTTCCGGTTTGGGACAAATCTCGTACATATCTATATATACTTGCGTACAAGCATAGTTGTCCGCATGGCGGGTCATGGTTTCCTGCCTCACCATGTTCCAATTATGAAATTCACCCCAATCGTATGTATATTTGTAGTATCTGTCATCCGGATAGATAGAATACAATGCCATCACTCCCTCATAATATACGGTACGAGTCCAAATGTTGCTAGGACGCATCTTATTCACATAACTGGGCTGACGGCAGTCCGGATTGTTTTTCATATAAAAATCGTTCACCTTGATAAGGGTATTGAGCGTTTCTTTTCGGTCGGGCAAAGTCTGTGCATCCATACAAGTACCACATAGGAAGAAAGCCATTGCTACAAAAAATAATTTTTTCATGTTTTTTGATTTGTGATTAATTATTGACACAAAAATAGGCATAATTTTGATTGGACAGAATAGAAAATAATACATATACCTTTGATTTTATACTTAATTGTGTAAAAAATAGATTTTGCCATATTACATGCATACCAATTTTGTAT
The DNA here is from genome assembly GCA_964488405.1 of uncultured Phocaeicola sp. Classification (GTDB taxonomy): domain Bacteria; phylum Bacteroidota; class Bacteroidia; order Bacteroidales; family Bacteroidaceae; genus Phocaeicola. Next base: position 21,763 of record CAZAUU010000009.1, on the reverse strand, counting down.
ACCCACACACGCATGCCTATTGTATGAAAATTTCGCCTGAAATCTACAAAATTGTTTCATAATAAGGCATAAAAATGTACGGAATTATCAGGTTTATGTATGATTTTCCATTTCGTATGCGGCTTAATTCTATTAATTTTGCTGAGAAATAATAGCAGACAAACTGATTAAATGAAATAACATGACGAAAATGTGGACTAAGTTTCTGACTTTTGTATGTATGGCGATGTTTGCCATACATATCTCGGCAGAGGATATATTTCCTGATGGTACTCCCGTCCCCGATTGGTTCCGCCAGACGGAAATTGTCCAATTACAGGATTTGGGGAAAAGCTACCGTATCACGGATTATGGTGTGGAAGAGGACAGCACGATTGTACAGACCGAAAAGATACAGGCCGTCATAGACAAGGCGGCACAGTCCGGAGGAGGTGTCATTTATATTCCTCGAGGTACATTTTTGAGTGGGTCACTTTTTTTCAAGCCGGGTACTCATTTATATATTGAGAAAGATGGTACCTTGAAGGGGAGTGATGACATCAGCGACTTCAAAGTAATCGACACACGAATGGAGGGACAGAACCTGAAGTACTTTGCCGCATTGGTCAATGCCATTGGTGTGGACGGATTTACAATCTCCGGTGAAGGATGTGTCAATGGCAACGGGTTGCGTTATTGGAAATCGTTTTGGTTGCGCAGAGAAGTAAATCCACAATGTACCAATTTAGAGGAGTTGCGTCCGCGTCTGGTATATATTGCCGACTCGAAGGATGTGCAACTTTCGGGTGTCCGCTTGGAAAATTCCCCTTTCTGGACTACACACCTTTACAGATGTGAAAACGTGAAGTTGCTGAACCTTTCTATTTTCGCCCCATACGCTCCGGTGAAAGCTCCCAGTTCGGATGCCATTGATATTGATGTCTGCACCAATGTATTAGTAAAAAACTGCTACCTGTCGGTAAATGACGATGCAATCGCACTGAAAGGCGGGAAAGGTCCGTGGGCAGACCAAGATAAGAAAAACAATGGTTCGAACCGTAATATCATCATTGAAGACTGCATATATGGATTCTGCCATAGTGCTTTAACCTGCGGAAGTGAATCTATCCACAACCATAACATCGTGCTTCGCCGTTGCCGGTTGGACAATGCCAAGCGTCTGCTTTGGTTGAAGATGCGCCCAGACACCCCGCAAAACTACGAATACATCACCGTAGAAGATATCACAGGAACGGTTTCGAGTTTCCTTTTTGCAAAACCTTGGACCCAGTTCTTCGACTTGCAGGACAGAGAAGACATACCTTTTTCATATTCCAGTAACGTGACAATGCGCCATATCACCATGCAATGTGATGTGGTGTTCGATGTGTCGAAATCGGAAGACCAATATAAATTATCCGATTTTACATTCGAAGACATCAACCTCACAGTAAAGAAGAATTCGGAAATCCAGAAAGACTATATAGAAAGATTTACATTGAAGGACGTAACAGTCAACGGACAAATCATAAAATAAACCAAAACTAAGTATGGTTAAATAATTAGCAAATTATCGTACATGGGAAGCTCGTCAGGGTTGTGTGGGCAGACACCTTACCGATGGCGTTCCCTCCGCAGATGAGTTTTTTAAGACTTCACGGACTTGAATCCATTGACATGCGTTTTTTTGCGTGACAACAGCGAAGGCTTGCCTTACAAGTTTGTTGACGACCGAAACAACCGCCACCTTGCTGGGCTTACCGTTAGTTAGCCCTGAGAGGATCGAAACATGCCCTGCATTCGGTACCACCGCCTGAGGAAAATCAAGAAAGGGAACGGAGAGGGCTTCTCTCGCCCGAAGGTTTTAAATACCGTAGTCAGCGGCCGCAAGATGTGGAAGCTGTATTTGGAAACCTCAAGAACAACAAACACTTCAAGAGGTTCTATCTCTGTGTATTGAAGAAGGTGGAAATTGAATTTGGCCTGCCGGTCATAGCGCATAATCTTGCAAAAGTAGCCTCTTAGGAGGCTTCTGTCGGCGAAAAAACAGTCCGAAACGATGAAATCTTCAAGAGGAAACTTGTAATTTTCTTTTTTGAGGAAAATCCAAAAGACTTCAACCTGAAATGAAACAACAGAGGCCATCTCAAGTTCATTTTGAGGCAGCCTCTTTGTTTATGTAAAAAAGTCAATTGGCGGTTATTGGATTGTTGCGCTGTTGCTGCGTTTTTCCTTGATTTTGGCTTTCTTACCAGTCAGCTTACGCAAATAGTATAATTTGGCGCGGCGCACTTTACCTATCTTGTTGACAGTAATGCCGTCGATAGCCGGCGACTCTAAGGGGAAAATACGTTCTACCCCGACAGTGCCAGACATTTTGCGTACAGTGAAACGTTTCTTTATGCCATGCCCTGCGATTTTGATTACCACGCCGCGATACATCTGGATGCGTTCTTTGTTACCTTCAACGATACGATATGCTACTGTAACCGTGTCGCCCGCTTTGAATGAGGGATGTTGTTTACCTGTAGCAAATGCTTCTTCTGCAATTTTTATTAAATCCATTGTCTAATTGAAATTATAAATTGTTTGATTGTACCTACGCAATATACCAAGTAACCCTTCTTGACAGAGATTGCGCGGAAGCGATGCAAAGTAAATGATTTTTTGTGATATGGCAAAAACCTTTCTTTATTATTTCGCTTGAAAATCTGGTTTTATGTGTTTTTTTGCCTACCTTTGGACTGAAAATACAATGGCGTGATATGAAAAAAAGGATATTTTGGGGAATATGGATAGGCATATTGGCATTGGGCGCATGCAGTTCTGGATATACGTTACGATCGGTAAATGGTGGAAGATTGCCGATATCTGCGGTTTACGACACTGACCAGGACATGGAAGCATGGCGTATCCTGCAATCTTACCGGATGCGGATAGACAGCCTGATGGAACCTGTAATTGGGCATGCGGGAAAGAAACTCGAGGTATATCGTCCGGAGTCACCTTTGTCGAATTTGCTTGCCGATATCCTTCGCCAAGGAGCAGAAGAAAAAATAGGAGTGAAGGCGGATGTTGGTGTAATGAATATGGGAGGCATTCGCAACCTGTTGAATGAGGGGAATATTACCATAGGAAGCGTCTACGAGATTACTCCGTTTGAGAATAAGCTTGTGGTCGTGACGATGAAGGGAGAAGCATTGCTGGAACTGTTTAACCAGATAGCGGCCGTACATGGTGAAGGTTTGAGTGGAGCCTCTCTGGTAATAACGGAGGCCGGTGGATTGGTGAGTGCTAAAGTGGGAGGGAAGCATGTAAATCCGGACAAGGAGTACCTGGTGGCTACGATCGATTATCTTGCCGAAGGAAACGACCATTTGCCGGCATTCAAGGACGCAGTTGCAAAGACAGGATTTGCCGATGCCGTCCTGCGTGACTTGTTTATCAGCTACGTGAAACGTTGCGAGGAGCAAGGGAAGTGGGTGGATGCCCAGGTGGAGGGCCGTATTGTTGTGTTAAAGTGAAAAGTCCATGAAAGGCTGAATTCCATAAATATGCACTTATGAAAAGATTGTGTTTCATCTTATGGGCATGTCTTCTTGCAGGAAATCTGATTGCCCAATCAACCAAAAAATTGTATTTGTTCCATACCAATGACATGCATAGTCGTATAGAACCGTTTCCGGAAGATTTTCAGGATACACTGCTGGCAGGGAAAGCTGGCATGGTGAGGCGTGCCACTTTAATCCGGCAGCAACGGGAGCTTCATCCTGAGCTGTTGTTGTTCGATTGTGGTGACTTTTCTCAAGGTACGCCATATTATAATATGTTTAAGGGGGAAGTAGAAGTGCAACTGATGAACGAAATGGGCTATGATGCCGGTACGATTGGTAATCACGAATTCGACTTCGGACTGGATAATATGGCACGTCTTTTCAAGTTAGCGAAATTCCCTATTGTGTGTGCTAATTATGATGTGACGGGAACCGTTTTGGAAGGATTGGTGAAAGAATATGTCATTCTGGAGCGGGAGGGGATTAGGATAGGTGTGTTCGGATTGGGCGCACAATTGGAAGGGCTGGTCGCCTCAGAGTCATACGGTGATGTGAAATTTAGGGATCCGGTATCGGAGGGACAGCGTGTGGCTGATTTGTTGAAAAAAGAGAAAAGATGTGATTTGGTAATCTGCCTTTCTCATTTGGGATGGGAAGGTGAACCCTATTCAGATATAGAATTGATAGAGAATACCCGCAACATTGATGTGGTTTTGGGAGGTCATTCACATTCTTTTTTCGAAAGACCGCAGTTTTACCATAATTTGGATGGGGTGGAAGTCCCGCTTCAGCAAATGGGAAAACACGCTGCTTTCGTGGGAGAAATGGTGTTGACGTTGGAGAAAGAATGACGGAACCTGGTGCCGATGAAAAAGTTATGCCTTCTTTTTACCGTATGGGTAGTGAGCCTGTCTGCGTATGCGTATACAGGCACGTTACTGCGTGGAATAAAGGATACGGCTGACTGCCGCAAGTGGGTAGAAAGCTGTTTGTCGAAAATGACGTTGAAGCAGAAAATCGGTCAACTGTTCATCCATACGGTAGACCCGCTTACGACCTCGCGCAACCAGAATAATCTGCGGAAAGCGATAGACGAATACGGATTAGGCGGATTGCTTTTTACAAAAGGCGAAATAGGCAAGCAGGTTCGGTTGACTAATCTGGCACAACAATGGAGTGAGATCCCCCTGCTTATTACATTCGATGGGGAGTGGGGGCTTGGTATGAGATTGGCGGATACCCCCGTTTTCCCTAAGAACCGGGTGATAGGATGTATCCGCGATGATTCCTTGGTTTACCGTTACGGAAAGGAAGTGGCGCGCCAGTTGCGCGAAATCGGTGTGCAGGCGAATTTCGCTCCGGTAGCGGATGTGGATAACAATCCGGATAATCCTGTTATCAATGTTCGTTCGTTCGGAAGTAATCCGGAGGAAGTGGCACGTAAGGTAGTAGCGTATGCACAGGGATTGGAAGACGGAGGGGTAATGGCCATATGTAAGCATTTTCCCGGACACGGTGATACGGAAACCGATTCGCATTACGCTTTGCCCATATTACAGTTCGACCGCCAAAGGTTGGATTCTGTTGAGTTGTATCCTTTTCGTCGGGCAATAGAGGCAGGTATCAGTGGAGTGATGGTCGGTCATCTCCAAGTATCGGAGTTGGAAGATAAACCCGCTTCCATTTCCCAAAAAGTAATTGGTTCCCTTTTGCAGGATGAACTACATTTTTCAGGACTGGTCTTTACCGATGCATTGGAAATGAATGGAATTCGTCATGTAAAGAATGTCAGTGCGCAGGCTTTGATGGCGGGGAATGATATGTTGTTGGTTCCCCGTAATCTGCAGAGAGAAATGCTTGGGGTATTGGATGCGGTGAAAAAGGGATGGATTGACGAGGATGCCATAACGGAAAAGTGCCGTAAAGTGCTTACTTATAAATATGCACTCGGATTGACTCGGTGTCCCGTTGTTGAAGAGAAAGGGATAGAAAACCGTATTCGCATGGTGGGGACGGATACCCTGCTGACAGAGCTGGACAAGGCGGCAGTCGTAGTGCTGAAAGATTCGGATAGGACGTTGCCTTTAAACCTTTCGTCATCTGGCAATGTCTTGTTGAGTATTTCCACTTCGTTGGCGGAAGCATATCCTTTTTATAAAGGGTTGAAAAAATCTATGGAAATCGGTTGGATACATGCGCGGGAAGATTCTTTGCCTCAAATTCGCGAACGCCTTTGTTCGGCACAGCGAGTGATTGTGGCTATTCATCAGGAGGATTGTCGCCCCTATTTGTCTTTAATCCGGGAACTTGCTTCCGAAAAGATATGTGTAGTGGTGTGTTTCATGCCGCAACGTGTGTTGGAATCTGTTTCTGAGGTCATGCCGGAAGTTTCGGCGGTAGTCTTGGCTCATACAAGTAAGGAACAAGTACAGTTGCATGTAGCAGACATATTGGTAGGGAAAGATGCTGCTACAGGTCGTTTGTCGGTAGGTATGAATGGATTATGGGATGTAGGGACGGGCATTATGCTCAATCCGGACCACTCTTATTCGTATGTACCCGAAGATTTTGGCATGGATTCGGTTGTGCTGGCACGTATTGACACCATCGCTTGCGAGGGAATCCGTGAGCATGCTTTCCCGGGTTGCCATGTCCTGATATTGAAAGAAGGACACCCTGTCTATGACAAGTGCTTTGGAACGTTTGTTTATGGTGATTCACAAAAAGTGACAGAGAATGACTTGTATGACTTGGCTTCATTGAGCAAAATCGCCGGTACTTTGTTGGCAATCATGAAATTGTATGATGAAGGTCGTTTCGGGCTAACCGATGAAGTGAGCCGTTATCTGTCGGTACTGAAAGGTACCGATAAGGAGCATATTACCATACGCGACTTGCTGTTTCATGAATCCGGATTGCCCGCCTACCTGCCTTTCTATAAAGAAGTCATTGATATGAAAACCTGTAAAGGCGGGCTCTTTCGTAAAAACCGCGACAGGTATCACCGTTTGCAGGTAGATGATAATCTTTATGCATGTACTGATTTTTCATATAAAGAGGAATGGGTGTCTCACGTTTCATCGCAAGTTTATGCCTTACAACTGTCCGACAGCCTCTGGCTGAATACCAGTTTCAAGCAGGAGATGATGCGTCAAATAGTGGAAAGCCCCCTGAAAGGGAATTCGTATCGATATAGCTGCCTGAATTTTATGTTGCTGAAAGAACTGGTGGAGGAATTGGTACATACCTCGATGGATATTTATTTAGACAGTGTGTTTTATAAACCTATGGGGTTGAAGCACATCACCTATAATCCCTTGAAGCGTTTTGACAAATCGCAAATTGTGCCTACAGCTGAAGATGATTTCCTTCGTAAGGGGAGGTTGCATGGTTGGGTCAATGATGGGATGGCCGCTTTTATGGGAGGTGTATCCGGTAATGCGGGTTTGTTTGCCACGGCACATGATGTAGGTGTTATCTTCCAGATGTTGTTGGATAGAGGAGTGTACGGTGGTCGTTGTTATCTGAGTCGTGCTACGTGCGACTTGTTCATAAATTTGCAGTCGAAAAGCAGCCGTAGGGGATTGGGGTTCGACAAACCCGACATGGATCATCTGGGCAATAGTCCTTGTGCACCGGATGCTCCCGCATCGGTATTCGGGCATACGGGATTTACCGGAACATGTGCTTGGGTTGACCCTGAGAACGAATTGGTTTTTGTTTTTCTGAGTAACCGTACTTATCCGCATGCTTTCAATCACCGCAAGTTGATGCAATTGGATATCCGTAGCCGTATGCAACAGGCAATGTATCAGTCCTTAAAAAGGTGAATCTATTTAGACCATGTACAAATTAAGCAAATAATGCAAAGCAGACGTTACAACTTTACATAAAAAGGTTACCTTTGTAGTAGCAAATAATGCTATAATTAACTTTTTAATTCTTACTACAATGGCTTACGTAATTAATGACGATTGTATCGCTTGCGGTACGTGTATCGATGAATGTCCGGTTGGCGCAATCTCTGAAGGTGATAAATATTCCATTAATCCGGATATGTGTACAGAATGCGGCACGTGTGCAGATGTTTGTCCTTCTGAAGCAATCCATCAGGGATAACGTAAGTGTCAATTTTGTCAAGATGAAAAGAGGATGTGTCAAGGTAGGCGCATCCTTTTTTATTGTCCTACTATTGCCACATGGAGAAAACAAAGATTAGAAGCTCCCTCTAAAGTTGAGGTGGCATACATAAATTTTAAAGATTTGAAAGGATGGGTTAGAATGGATATCCAATTGCGAAGTGGAAGCCAATCCCATCCTTGAACTTTGGGATGTTGTAATAACCTGAACGCTCTGTTTCGTAGGGAACATGCAGGGCAATCCCCCAATCCAAGCGGAGGACAAGGAAAGATAGGTCATAGCGGATGCCTGCACCCGTGCCTAATGCAATATTGTCGAAGAAATGACTGAATGTGAACTTGGCACCCGGACGGGCTTCGTCCTCACGTAGCAGCCAGACATTGCCGGCATCCAGGAAGACAGCTCCGTTAAGGTTGCCTCCGAACATGTTTGACAGAAGGCGGAAACGGTATTCTATATTGGCTTCCAACTTGACATCGCCTGTTTCATCTACATACGAATATTCCGCATTGGCTGCCGGATGAAAACGGCCCGGTCCGATGGAACGCACCGTGAAGGCACGAATGCTGTTGGCTCCTCCCACATAGAATTGTTCGTTGTAGGGGGCAATGGTCTTGTTCCCGTATGACCATATCACACCTCCCATCAGACGCATTGCAAGTTGTTGCTTTTCATTGATGTAGAATAACGGGCGTATCTCGCTGGTCATTTTCAGGAATTGGGCAAAAGGGGTGCCTAAGAACTTTTTCTCTTTCTCTTTCAGGCTTCGTCCGAAAGCTGCGTAAATAAGCGAAGTAATGTTGCCCGCCGATGTAAAGGAGTTTTCCCACCACAAACGCCAATGCTTGCGGAGCCAGGAATTGTCGAAGGTAAACGTGTATGAGATTGATGGGATAAATTGGTCGTCCAAGCTGTAAAAAAGCATGGGGTTCGCTTCTGCTATCGAATCGAATGCAGCGGTTCGGTTCTGCAGGTGGTTGAAGGCAAGGTGGATCGGGGTCACGGTATGTTTCAGGCTTCGTGTTTTCTGGAAGGCATATGATATGCTTCCTCCGAAAGAAAGCATCTTGAAATACCGTGCGCGGTTCACTTGTTCGGCATAGATGCGGAAATGGGTTTCCGAAGGGAAACGGAATGGATCGATACGGTTTCGTATCCATGGCAGAACAATACGGGGGAAGTCCAGCGAAAGTGCCGCACCTAATTCGTAAGAGTTCATTACCGATTCGTTCCCGTCTACCGTAGAACTGGTTTGCCATTCGTATGATCCTTTTAGCTCCAGACTTAGTGAGGCACCCATACGCTTGAAATTCTTGCGTGAAAGGTTGAAAATTGCCCCCGGGCCGGTCTGTTTCGTACTTTTGGTGGTGACATTCAATTCCAGTTCGCTGTCGTATGGGAGATCGAACATGGCATTCACTTGTACGTCTAACGTATCGTTGTCCTTTTCTCCACGGGGCAGGTACTGGATTTCGTTGAACTTGAAAACGCCTAAGCGTGAGAGTGCTTCTTGCGTATAGTTCTGTCTGGTTTGTGAATAGGTTTCCCCTTTCCGGTACAGAAATTGCTTCCTCAATATACCGAAGCGCAAGCTGGGCTTTTCGCCGGCATAGTGCACGGTGAAATCACGTATTTTCAGTGAGTCCGTCGGACGTTCACCGTCATGGTCCGTCAGGTATATGGATGTGTTTCCGATGTAGTAGGTCTTCAATGCCTCTTGGGGAAGGTTTGCCACCGGGACTATCTTCAGGTTAACATATCCGGGGTGCATCAGGGTATCGGCAAGGAAGGTCATGAAATCGGTACGTGCATAGTAATACCCGTTGTCGCGGAGCAGGTTCACCAGACGCTGGCGTTCTTCGTTCAAGGTGTTTACATTGAAATGGTTTCCGCCTTTCACTAATCTTTGGTCCAGATTTTTTCGGAACAGGCTATCGATAGGAGGTGTGAAGCCCTCGTATGTCAAGGTATCGATGTAATAAGGGCGTCCCATGTCGATGTCATAACTTAGTTTCACGGCACGCGGGTTCTTTGTGCTGTCTACCCGGTAAGTCACCTGCCCGTTAAAAAAACCGTATTCGTGGAGCAGGTTGCTTGCCACTTTGGCTCGTGTGTCCGGATTTACTTCCGATACATAGACGGGGTCTGCTGCCAGCAACTTGAATAACCATCGGCCGAATCCTTTTTCGTATCGTTCGAAGCGGTTATACACCCAAAGACCGAAAGGAATGGGAAAACGGATGTTTGGGTAGGTCACGATTGCATTGTTTGGTGCGATGCTGATAGCTCCTTTTATTTCGTCCAATGCGGTTTGTCCGCCACTGCTTTTGTCTTCGTTTTGGATAGTTATTTCCTTCAGTCCCAAATAGAGAGTTTCTCCTTCGGGCAGGTTCTTTGTAGTGGAGCACGATACCAAGATAACCGACATCCAGAGCAAAAGCCATATATATACGCCTGGTCTTTTTAATATGTTCATCGTTCTGTTCATATATCCGTCAAAGTTGGTCTGTATTTGTATCGGAGGCCTTTTCTTTTTTCCGTGTACGGAAAATAAACAGTTCGCCCAGCTTGCTTACTTTCTTGCGTAAAACCAGACCGGCTCCCGTTTCGATTACTTCCCCGTCAAGTATGCTTTCGTAGTTTTTGTCGTGGAAAATCTTGATGTAGCGTGTGCCGCTGTTGTCCAACCGGTATTCCAGTGAGATGTTGTCGATGAATGACTCATCTTCCTGTTCTATGTCGTTCCCGGTTGATATTTTCCCGCCTATCACTACTTGAAAGCGGTTGTTCCAGAAGCGTTTTGCAAATTGGAAGTTGTAGTCCGTACGTGAAACTCCGTTTTCCGCCTCAGTGGTTTCCATGCCGAAGTTGATATCGATACTTTTCAGGGCACTTCCAGCCACTTTGTTGATTTCGCTTTGCAGGAAAGAATTCAACATGTTACCCGTATCAAATCCTTTCGCCGAATTGTTATCCGCCATGTACATGCCTGTTACCAGCATCGTGACGGCCAGTTTGTTTTTCTCTTCCGCAGACTTGGAAGCCAACTCGTTTTGCATGGTGCCGTCATCGGGGGCTTCTAATGTGAAGGTGAAGCCCAAGTTCTCCAACCGGTTTGTGAGGCTTACACCTACATCGAAATTCACTATGCGCGATCCGCTGTCTTCCGAAGAGACGGAGGCACGTACCCGTTCGGAAGCCTGGATGTTAAGGTTGGGATTCATCATGTCGCCTGTCCATTCGATGTAGCTTCCGTTTTGGATATGGAAGGTCTTTAGCGGGATGACAGGCATTTCGTATTTCATTTCTCCGCTTATGAGCGAATAGCGTCCGCTCAGCACCATGTTGCCATCAGATTGGTATTGGAAGGAAAGGTCGCCCCCGCCTTCCAGAAGCATATAGTTGCTTCCGCTCTCGTTCAAATCCACGCGTGCCTGTACGGCTTCGTCAATGTGGAGCGTCATGAGGATGTCCATGCCTCCCAATGACACGGGCTGGATGTCGCTCAGGTTCACGCTTGTTGTGTCGCGGAAGTCCACGAAGGTGACCATTTCGCCCAGGCGGTCTTCCACCGTCAGGGGCGAATCCTGTAATATGTAGGTAAAGTCACTGTTCCCCAATATGTTCATGTTCCCGCGCATAGTGAGGGCATCGGGTGTCCCTTTTATGATAGAAGAGAAGTCCACGTAGAGTTTTCCATACACCATCGATTCCTTCCCTTGTTTCTTTGCGTTAATCAGTTCGAAATTGTGTGCTTCCGTCTTCAAGTCGATATTCATGGTGGTGAGGTCGCCCATGTCCACACAACCGTTTATCGAGAACGGAGTATCGCCTCCAGTGAAAATATTGAATTGCTCGAATTCAATCCGGTTATGGTCAATCTTTATGGGATTGTCATCCATGCGCAGGGTCAATGATGCCTGCGGTACATTAACCTGTACACTGTCCAGGTGGAGTGTTCCGTTGAGTACAGGCTGGGAAGCCGCACCTCCTATGTGCATTTCTCCGTCCAAATCCCCGCTTAATGAAGCCAGCCCGGGCGGGACGAACGCATTGGTGATGCTTAGCGGAAAATGGTTCAACTGCATGCCTGCATCCAGCTTGTCTGAAAGTCCTTCCGGATTCCCCGCCTTATATGTTCCGCTTAACGAGATGATTTCCGCATTGTTATGGCTTACAAATCCATTGATGCCATGTGACCCGTCTTCTTGTGGAAGATACACTGCCGTGATTCCCCAGTTCCCCATCGGGTAACGGTTGTATGCGAGGCTGTCCACTTGCATGTCGGCAGCCACCTGCATTTGTAAGTCGGTTCGGATATAATGTGCTTCGGCATCGATGAGGCCGGCTATGTCGGGCATGTAAGGTACGATGCGCCTAAACTCGGCAATGTTTATCCGGTTGAGGGAAAACGTAAGGTCCTGCAATGCCAGGCTGTCCGATTCAGAGTAGATCGACAAGCCCGAATGGTTGGCATCGGACAGGCGCAGGTTGGCATGGATACGTCCGTCGTCATTCAGGTAAATATAGTTTCCGGGATTTGCCTGGAAGGGACGGTATACCAATATAGGCTGTTCGGGGAATACGTGCAGACTGATTCCATGAGGATGCAGGCAGGCTTTAAGTCCTAAGTCCACCCCTTTCTCCTGTTCGCCGTTCAAGTATTCGATGGATAGTCGGGCTTCTGTAGAACCGACACACCCGTCCAGCCCGATGTTGAATGCTTCTTGGTTTCTGTTCGCCAATGCTTTTACCTCGCTCCGGAAATAGAAACGTGCCGTATCCTGGCAGGTACCGAAATAAATCGTATCTAAACGCAGGCTGTCGGTATGTAGCCCATAAAGGTTTATATCGGTGTCTATTCCTTTTTCCGGTGAGGTAGACAAGCGGGCAAGAAGCCGGTCGTAACGGAGGTTGTTGGCAGAAAGTAGGTTGGCTATAGGATTGTCTGAACCGGAAAACACATGCAGCTGTGCCGAGGGGAGCAACTGTTTCAAACGGTTCAGGTCGAGTGCTTTTGCACTCCATTGTTTGCCAAACTCGTCCACTAGGGAGGTAGCATCGGATGTCAGCCGGTCTATGTCGTTGGACGAGCGGAACAGGAAGGTGAGGTCGCCTGCATTGACGAAGCTGCGTATCGAGTCGGGTGATATTTGTGCACCGGCATGGAGGTCTTTGGTCCGGACTGTTTTTTCGTCCGTGACGAAGCAAATGTCTGTCAGGGATACCTGCAGGCTGTGTGTGGCTTGCAGGTCGGTTTGCGCATGGGCTTCGATATTCAGTGTCGGATTTATTTTTTTGTCCGTGGCTTCCAATGCTTTCAGGTCCAGATGCGTGATTTGGGCATTCAGTCCGGCTTTAATCCGATGTGGATCCAGGAAAGCTTCCAGATGTACCGAAGCGTCTATGTCATGATCCGTAACTGTGAGGTTTACCGTGCCTTGTGACTGTTCTAATCTTGTTTCCATTTTCAGTCCGGAAAACAAGAGGTGTCCGTAGTGCAGGCTGGATAACTCACCTGTCGCTTCCAGGCGGGTATGGGGAGAGAAAAAGTCTATTCCTTTGCCACTTGCTTCTATCCGCGCCGATAGGTCGTATAATGAATCTTTGGGTATGAAAGCATGCAGATTCAGGCTGTCGATGTCTATTTTTGCCTCGTAGGCGGTTTCTGTCAGGTCAAATCCGGCTGAAAGTACGACCGAACCTTTTCCTCCGTCTTTCATTGTCAGTTCCGTCCCTAGGCGGCTCCCGTTCATCGAAATAGTCCCGTCCACTGCCATGCCCGGAGGAATAGCCACGCCTTCCATGAATGCCTTGAGGAAGTCAAGGTCTTCCACGCGCATAGCTAAATGGAGTGAACCGTTGCGGCACATGCTGTCCAAAGGATAGACAACCGAACCGGTGGCTTCCGCACGGATGGATCCTGGGATACTTGCCGAGAATGCTGTCAGATGCAGGTCATTCAGGTTTCCATCTATCCCGGCGCGTATCTGGAACGGGACTGAAGGATATTGGCGTACAAATTCCTCCGGTAGTCCGGTCACAAGCTTTAGCAGGTCGTTTTTCCCAATATTGGCCATGAACCGTACATGGATGGCACCTTCCTTGTCGGCATCCATGGCATCCCAGTCCATCGATGCATTCAGCTCAATGGATGAGTCGTCTGTCTGGAGGTGCAGGGAAGGTATGTTCAAGGTGTGTGCGTCGGACACCATTCGTCCTTTGCCCGAAGTGATTTTCAATCCGGAACGTTCTTTCAGGTTGAATTTGTGTATCAAGGCACGTATGTCATTCCCCGCATAGTAAATGGAATCCATGCCGATGTCCATTTCCGTCACGTCAATGTGTGATGGATCCAGTCCGTCCTGTGGGGGAAAAGGGTTTGAGTCGAGACTGAATTTTCCTCCTTTTATCATAAAGGCACGTGCCGAATAGGCTGAACGGTGCAGGTCGACCAACCCGTCGCGTAAGGAGAGTACGCCTGCCGAAACCTGCATATCGAGTGTATCCAACGGCATGTGCATGTTGAATGATACACGTTCCAAGTCTATCTTCTGCAGGTGGATTTTCCAATAGATAGGGGAGGAAGAAGCAGTGTCTTGTACCGTGGTGTCTGTCAGGCAGAGGGACAAGTGGGTGTCTTTCAAGGACAGTTCGTTCACGATGGCTGTTTCGGGATTGAGGTTCACTCCATGTGAGGATATGAACAGGTTTCCCATATATCCTTTCAATACCATTCCTTCCAATAGTCCTGCCGTGTTTACCGAGGTTCTCTCCAGCCTCACACCGTCTACCTCTATTTGCTGCTTGAACAGGGGAAGGAGCTGTATCTCCACCTTTAGCCTGTCGGAATCCAGGATGGTGTCGTTACGGTTGATGACGAGTGCCCGGTGCACCACCAAGTCCAATGGAAAAGAAAGTGAGATTCTTCCAATCGAAATCTGCATGCCCGTGGCTTTCGAAGCATATCGTGTAGTGGTATTCACCAGAAAACTCTGGACTGGAGGCAGATATATCAGTATGCATAGTGCCATAAACAGAAGTACCGGAAACGCAACGACTATTCCTATTTTGCGTATATACTTTCTCATAGGCGAAAAACCGAGTTGCTTTTATTATGCGAATATAATAAAAAAGGCTGATTTTTTTTAATTTTGCATAGTTACTAACAAAAAATAGAATGTATGAAACCAACATTATTTGTTCTTGCTGCCGGAATGGGTAGCCGTTACGGAGGCTTAAAACAATTGGACGGATTGGGCCCGAACGGGGAAACTATCATGGATTATTCCATCTACGATGCTATACGGGGTGGGTTCGGCAAACTTGTATTTGTTATCCGGAAAGATTTCGAAAAGGACTTCCGTGAAAAAATCATCAGCAAATATGAGAACCACATCCCTGTGGAGGTTGTGTTTCAATCGACGGACAAGCTTCCCGAAGGTTTTACCTGTCCTTCAGACCGTGTGAAACCGTGGGGTACAAACCATGCAGTGCTGATGGGCAAGGAGGTGATTCGTGAACCTTTTGCCGTAATCAATGCCGATGACTTTTACGGACGTGACAGCTTTGCCGTGATCGGCAAGTTCCTTTCCGAATTGCCTGAGGGAAGTAAAAAGCGGTATTGTATGGTTGGCTTCCGTGTTGGGAATACTTTGAGCGAGAGTGGTACTGTGGCACGCGGCATTTGCTCGACCGATGCCCAAGGCCACTTGACCACTGTGGTGGAACGTACTGAGATTATGAGAGTGAACGGTACGGTGTCTTATAAGGATGAAGAAGGTAAATGGATAGGTGTTGCCGACAATACACCCGTATCGATGAACATGTGGGGATTCACTCCTGATTATTTCCAATACTCGGAAGATTATTTTGTGGATTTCCTGAAAGAAAACATTGATAAGCCGAAGGCGGAATACTATATTCCACTTATGGTAAACAAGCTTGTCAACGAACAGGTTGCCACAGTGAAGGTGCTCGATACCGTTTCGCATTGGTTTGGGGTAACGTATGCAGCCGACCGTCAGGGGGTGGTGGATAAGTTCCAAGCATTGGCCGACAGCGGTGAATATCCTTCCCCGTTGTTCTAAATATACGGTACTTTTAAGTTTAAGGCACACAAAGGCTTTTCTAAGGAAAAGATTCTTTTGTGTGCCTTTTTTATGGATATTGGTTATCAAATATGTAATTAAAGTTAAATAGTTTATTTTGCTATCCGTATATTGCAAGATATAAAATATAAGCAGTATTTTTGCGAGCTGAAGTTTACAAAATACAGCGGATATATGAACGAAACAAAAGAAATCTTTCGTGAGATCAACGAAAGCTTTACCATTAAGGAAGCCATTGATGAGGCGAAACGATGCTTGAACTGTAAGAATCCTTCTTGTAAGAAAGGGTGCCCTATCGAAAATGACATCCCGGGCTTTATTCACCAGCTTTCCATGGGGAACATGGGTGATGCCATGAGCATTATCAACGAAAAAAGCAACCTTCCTGCCATTTGTGGGCGTGTATGCCCTCACGAAACACAATGCCAAGGGCATTGTGTTCTTTATCCCAAAGGGAAGGGCATCCAGATAGGCAAGCTGGAACGTTTTGTGGCGGATTTTGATGCGGATATGAATCTTACCCGCGAGCGTCTTCCACAAAAGACACGGGGCAAAGTAGCGGTTATCGGTTCGGGACCTGCAGGATTGACCGTGGCTGGCGACCTGGCCCGCCAAGGGTTTAACATCACTATTTTTGAAGGACAAAACGAAGCGGGAGGTGTCTTGATGTACGGCATTCCTGAATACCGTTTGCCGAAAGTGGTGGTAACGAAAGAAATCAAGAAAATTGAGGCATTGGGAGTCAACTTCGTGTTGAATTGTCTTGTGGGAAAAGACATCACTATCGACCAGATGTTCGAACAGGGCTACGATGCCATCTTCATCGGAACAGGTACCGCATTGCCTAAAGCATTGGATGTACCGGGAAATAATCTTCGCGGAATTGTCCAGTCGTCGTACCTGCTTCACATGGTCACCATATTCAACCAGCATGTCATAGGGCGTGATGCCGTGCCCTTGAAAGAGGGTGACCGTGTGGCGGTTATCGGATGTGGAAATGTGGCGATGGATGCCGCACGTACTGCCGTACGCATGGGAGCTTGCAGCGTGCATGTAATTTATCACCGTACGGAGGCGGAAATGAGTGCCATCCCAAGCGAATACCAGGAAGCGGTGAGAGAGGGCGTGCATTTCCTGTGGCGGACTTCTACAAAAGAGTTCCTTGGTGATGCGGAGGGGAAGGTGACGGGTTTGCGTGCCGAGACTCCGGAAGGCATAAAGGATTTTGCTTTCGAACGCATATTCCTTGCTATCGGCTCACGTCCTGCCAACCGTATCGTATCCACTACCACAGGCATCGATGTGGACGATACGGGTTACGTCATCGTGAAAGAGCGTCCGTATGGCATGACCACCCGCCGTGGCGTCTTTGCCGGAGGTGATGTGGTGCATCGTCCGCACACCGTGGTACTTGCCATGAAAGCAGCCAAGCAGGTTGCTGCCGGTATCGCGCAGTATATAGATGCGGTAAAACTGCTGGAAGCATAAAAAATTACATGGAGGGTGGGTCAAAAAATACCACTCTCTTTTTCTTCATGACAAGCCTCGGCTTTCCCAAGCCGAGGCTTATTATTTGTGGCAGAGGCTATATCATTTGAGACACACCTTCATTATTTTTTGTTATTCTCTTTCTTCATAGATTCCGTTCCCGATGGAGTCGGGGAGGGAAGATGACCTCGACTCGTCATCCGGACCAATCGGATGGCGTACCTCCTCTAAACGGAGGTCGAATACTAAAGTGGAATATGCAGGAATACTGCTATAGTCCGATGTACCGTAACCCATGGTGTAGGGGATATAGATTTCCCAATGTTCACCCTCTTGCATGTGGAGCAGAGCGGTGGTCCAGCCCGTAATCAGGTTGCCCGCTATAAATGTGGAAGGTACGTGGATTTCTGGATTCCAGTCGTCCGTATAGCTTTCGTCAAATACTGTACCGTTTATCAGCCACCCCCGGTAATGTACGTACACCGTGTCGGTAGAAAGCGGGGTATTACCCAATTCCGTGCCTTCTTCGGTCAGGTCTTTTATGTAGATATAATCCGTGTTGCTTGTGATCAGTTCGACATCCAAATCATCATATTGGATCTTATAATTCATATAGCGGAGCCATGTCTCTCCGGGTGGGGGGGAGGTCATTACATTGGCAATGGAATCTAGGTAGGCGGCATTGCTTACCGCCCAATCACTGTTTGGGTCGGCAATGGACACATCATCGCTACAGGAAGCGGATATGTACGTTGTCAGCGCGATGATTCCTATAATCCAACTGGAGTTTTTGTTCATGTATGTGTTTTATTAATTCGTTGTTATTGCAATGATTTCAAGAGGCTTGTGATACTTACCTTGTCGGCGATGAGGCTGTTCAGGTCGGCACTTGCCACACGTTCCTGTTCCATTGTGTCGCGGTTGCGAAGGGTCACACTACCGTCTTTTAATGTCTGATGGTCTACCGTTACACAATAAGGCGTACCGATAGCGTCCTGGCGGCGATACCGTTTGCCGATGGAGTCTTTTTCATCGTATTGGCAATGGCAATGGAACTTCAGGTCGTCCATGATTTGGCGTGCCTTCTCGGGAAGCCCGTCCTTTTTCATCAGCGGCATCACGGCGACTTTTACCGGAGCCAGTGCTGCCGGGATTTTCAGTACCACGCGGGTTTCGCCGTTGTCCAGTTTTTCTTCCGCGTATGCGGCACTTATCACGCTGAGGAACATACGGTCGACACCAATGGAGGTCTCGATGACATAAGGCGTGTACGACTCGTTGATTTCCGGGTCGAAATATTTGATACTCTTTCCCGAAAATTTCTCATGCTGGCTCAGGTCGAAGTCAGTACGCGAGTGTATGCCCTCCACTTCCTTGAATCCGAACGGCATCAGGTACTCTATGTCAGTGGCGGCGTTGGCGTAATGTGCCAGCTTTTCGTGGTCGTGGTAGCGGTAATGGTCATCGCCGAATCCCAATGCCTTGTGCCATTTCATGCGGGTTTCTTTCCATTTGGCAAACCATTCCAGTTCGGTGCCGGGCTTTACAAAGAACTGCATTTCCATTTGCTCGAATTCACGCATGCGGAAAATGAATTGGCGTGCCACGATCTCATTGCGGAACGCTTTGCCTATTTGGGCAATGCCGAAAGGAACCTTCATGCGCCCTGTTTTCTGCACGTTAAGGTAGTTGACAAAAATGCCTTGTGCCGTTTCGGGGCGGAGGTACACTTTCATGGCCCCATCGGCAGTAGATCCCATTTCTGTAGAGAACATCAGGTTGAACTGACGCACTTCCGTCCAGTTCTTCGTGCCCGATATGGGGCATACGATCTCTTCATCAAGGATAATCTGTCTCAGTTCGTTCAGGTCGGGACCCGCATTCATGGCTTTCGTATAGCGTTCGTGCAGGGCATCACGTTTTGCCTGGTGTTCCTGCACGCGGGCATTGGTCGATCGGAACTCCTGCTCATCGAATGCTTCTCCGTATTTTTTTGCGGCCTTTGCTACTTCTTTATTTATTTTCTCATCGTATTTGGCAATCTGGTCCTCGATGAGCACATCGGCACGGTAGCGTTTTTTCGAATCACGGTTGTCGATGAGGGGGTCATTGAATGCGTCCACGTGTCCTGATGCTTTCCAGATAGTGGGGTGCATGAAGATTGCCGAATCAATGCCCACGATATTTTCGTGCAAGAGCACCATGCTCTGCCACCAATATTGCTTGATATTGTTTTTCAGTTCCACACCGTTTTGCCCGTAGTCGTACACCGCTCCTAACCCATCGTAGATTTCGCTCGATGGGAAAACAAATCCATACTCCTTGCAATGTGAAACCAATTTCTTGAAAATGTCCTCTTGTGCCATTTTGCTCCTTTAAAGTTTTTGTTCGTTTGTTTACTTGCCATCTATGGCGTGAAAATCGCACAAAGATACGTATTTATGGGGAAAAAAGAAGCACAAGCCTATTAATTTATGCGAATCCTGGGATTTTGACCGCGAAAACTGTTGGGGTTTGAATATCACTTGCCCCACACCACGGCATCCACCGTATGGTAGATGTTCTCCAGTTGCAGGTCGGTTTTCATGTACGTCTTGACATCAATCTGAAGTACCGGGGCTACATCCTGTCCGTTGACCGGTGTCCATTCGGGCAGTCCGAGTCCGTTGGGATTGCCCGTCTTGACAAAGTTGACGTAATAGCTCTGGAAAATGTCTGACACGAAGAAATCTTCCGGTTGCCAGTCATACACGCGGTTGGTGGGCAGCGTACCCATTGCATACTCTATGTCGGCAGAATGGACGGCACCGTTCACTTTCAGCGTATTCTCGTTGTCTTCGGTCTTTTCCTGCACACCTCCGGCCAGTCCGGGCACCTTGTCGCTCATGCGCATTTCCGGGCGTGGATGGCAGTATAGGTAGCGGTACACGGACTGTCCGCCGGTCTTTTTGTGCATGTCGCTCCATTTCCAAGTGCCGAAGCCTACAAACATGTCGGCAGCCAGGCGTGCTCCCGGCAGTCCGGTTACGTCTGCATCGGTATGGAATCCGTATGCCTCCATTACTTTGTCGGTATTTTCACCGAACCGTTTGGTTATTGCTTCCTTCACCGATGCCACTGTCATGGGCTTGTCGCCAAGCAAAAAAGTGACGGGCACTTCGGTAGAGTTCCAGCCGATAAGCAGGGGCACGTGTGCTTGTTCGCCTTTGGCATAGGTCACGACGGGCTGTTCGGTGAAGAAGTAGCCGTCGATGTTGTACATTTTTTGCATGTAGTTGGTCGAGGCCTTTTTGAGCAATTCCTCGGCCGGTATGGCTCTCATTTCGGCTATGGATTTGCATCCCATTAATTCTGCGGTTTCCACACCGTGTTTTTCTCCTTCTTCAAGTGTGAGAATCCTGTCGTATGCTATTACTGATGCGCTCGAACCTATAGCCTTGCTGATAAGCCCCTTGCTGAGCGGCGAAACCATAAGGGCGCAAACCGACGTGGAACCTGCCGATTCACCCGCGATTGTTATCCGGTCAGGGTCGCCGCCGAAGGCCGCAATGTTGTCTTTCACCCATTTAATGGCAGCCGCTTGGTCAAGAAATCCATAGTTGCCCGATCCTTTGTAGTCGGTTTCTTGGGATAGTCCGGGGTGGGCGAAGAAGCCGAAAATACCTTCGCGATAGTTGGCGGTGATGGATATTATCCCGCGGCGTGCCATCGACAATCCTGCATAGCGGGCTTCGCTACCCGAACCGGCCATCAATCCTCCTCCGTTGAAGTAGATGAGCACCGGCAACTGTTCTTTCATGGTTTTGGCCGGTGTCCATATATTCAGGTAGAGGCAGTCTTCGCTCATCTTGTCGGTGCCGAAGTTCATGTCGCCGAAGATGTCCTGCTGCATGGGGTCGGGACCATACTCCTTGGCTGCCCTTACTCCGCTCCACGGTTCCACTGGCTGTGGAGCTTTCCAGCGCAGTTCTCCTACGGGAGGTTGGGCGAAAGGAACGCCCTTGAATACTTTTATACCTGACTCATCGGTGCCTTCAAGCACTCCTGCAGCCGTCCTTACCTGTGGCTCTTGTGCACCGGCTGCCATTGCGGCAATTGCCAGTGCGAGTGATATGAACATTTTTGTCATACTATTGTTGTGTAGATGGTTATTCCTTACTAAAATAATGTAGCAAAAAGTATGCCGTGTGCTGTTGCCGTATGGATGTTGAGGTAAATTTCACGGAACGTGCGTGGCATGCCTGTCATTTTGTTGCTTGTTTGTGCGGTTGGTTCTCACTGCCGATGTGCATATTACGATGCGGAACAGGATGGGTGGATGTGACGGCTTCTGCGTATTTTCAGTTTTAACAACATAAGGTAGGTTCTATTAATTCGATATTTTGTCCGTAAACTTCTTGGCCAGCATTCAATTTTGCGAAGTGAGTGTCTCATTAGAGGCTTTGGCAGTTCACGGAAATGTTCTATCCCCTCATTTTGCAGGCTGTTTTT
>CAZAUU010000008.1:0-51873 GCA_964488405.1 uncultured Phocaeicola sp. | reverse complement strand
GATAGACAACTACATTCAGGTAGGCATTGTCCGGGCTCTCAACACAGCACTCATTGTGGGTTCCATGGCTTTCGGGATTGTGCTGGCCATGCGGGTACTGGCTATGGAAGACGTAGTCATCGACAGGAAGTTCAGCGAACTGAGCATCGTACCCCATGATGCTTATTGGGTCTATGCCATCGCAGCAGCCATATCGGCCATGGGGTTCTCCATGATATTCAACGTCCAACGACGTCTGCTGTGGGTAATGGCCATCGGTGGTATGCTGGCAGTCTGCACCCGCAATTTTGTCAACTTCGAACTGGGTTTCGGTGCCACGGCCGGTTCTTTCATGGGAGCCTTAGTGGTCAGTCTCATTGCCGTGAAGGCTGTGCATTGGTTCCACGTGCCCAACCACGTGCTCACAATTCCGTCCGTCATCCCGATGATTCCGGGTGTACTGATGTACCGCTCGCTTTTCGGACTGATTAACATGAGCGGAGTGGTAGGCGAAGTGACAACCGTAGTCTACAACGGCATCAATGCCTCGCTCATCATCCTTTGCATCGCTTTGGGAGTAGCCGTCCCCAACATTTTTGCCCGCCGCTACATTGCAAAAGACCGCCGTCGTTTCCTTGAGAAAGAACTACAGAAACGGCGTGAACGCGGGAAATTTATCGAGTGGTAAGAAGAGGATTACCAATTCCCTCCCCGCTATAGCTTACCTACTACTTTTTTGGGAAGAACTCCGTCATTGACACTCGTTTCGTCAATGACGGACAACTTACTATATTTTGATCTTATATCGGGGATTCGCGTTAAATTGTCAAATGCATAAATTTTAGATGTAAATCAAACCAAAAAGATGTGCATGTCCGCATGTATGGAGAAACACGACTGCCCCCGTTGCTCTTCATGAAAGCCTACGCAAGCCGACGGGGGCAGTCGTAACAGCCCACGCGGGCATCTGCGTTTTTTCTGTTTTTCTTTTGCATATAAAAAAATAAGGTCTACCTTTACAAGCCGGAAAACGACGGCTATTATTACTCTATGGGACGTGTCATCAAACTGGTCATTTACTACCTTGCTTATACCTTCGGAATCGGGCTGCTGTTCCAGGCGGGATATGCGCTTGGGCATCATACCTTCCTGTCTGATGCTTCCGACCCGGCTTATTTTTCCCTGCTGATGTGGGGACAGGCGGTTTCTACGTTGGCAGTCGGTGCACACTTGTTGTATTGGAAATACGTGGGACGTGACGAATTGAAGATGGGTTTCCCCCATGCGGGCGGGGTGTTGCTTGCCGCCTTCTTGCTGATGGTCGGGATGGGGTTGTGGACCAACTACCTGACCGAATTCACCGGATTGCCCGACATCATGGAGGAAACTTTCCGGCAGGCGATGAACAGTCCGTTGGGCATCATATCCATTGTGGTATTGGCTCCCATAGTGGAGGAACTTTTTTTCCGGGGTGCCATACAGGGATACCTGATGCGCAAATGGGATAACCCGATGTGGGCAGTGGCAGTTTCCGCCCTCATTTTCGGGGTCATGCACGGCAACCCGGTGCAAATCTTTTTTGCTTTCATCCTCGGTATAGCATTGGGATGGATGTATTACCGCACGGGAAGCCTGCTTCCGTGCATGCTGATGCATTTTGCCAACAACGGGGCCTCGGTATTGCTTTACCGCTTTTCGGACAGTCCGGACGAAACGATGGTGGAGGCACTTGGCACGGTCGGTGCAGCTTTTGCTGCTTTGGCCGGGGCAGGGCTGACAGTCTTCAGTGTATGGATTGTCAAGAACCGCCTGGTTCCTACACAGGTTGTGTGGAAGGAAGCATCTGCCTTGGAAGGACGATGAGATGGGCACAAATGTTTTTACTTTCGTTAATGATTTTGCCATATTGAAATAGCGTTTTTCAGGGAGTATTGTGTTATCTTTGCCCGCTGAAAGACTTATCGTATAAATTGCTTTTTATGAACGGAATAAAGAAACTGCTTCCCGATGTGGCGGCAATCGTGGCTTTCATTGTCATTGCATTTGTCTATTTCTATCCGGCAGTATTCCAGGGGCGTGTTCTGGCACAGCACGATGCAGTAGCCGGAATCGGTGCCGGTCGCGAGCACCAGGACTATTACCGGAAGCACGGCGAGGCAACCCGGTGGACCAATTCCCTTTTCAGCGGGATGCCGACATACCAGATTGCACCCGGCTACGATTCGGGACGCACCTTGAACCACGTGCAGGAACTGTACCATCTGTACCTGCCCACGTATGTATGGTATGTATTTGTCATGTTGCTGGGTTTCTATATCCTGCTGCGTGCGTTCAACTTCAAGGTATGGATGTCTGCATTGGGTGCTATTGTCTGGGCTTTTTCTTCGTACTTTTTCATTATCATTGCGGCAGGCCATATCTGGAAATTCGTCACACTTGCCTATATCCCGCCCACCATCGCGGGCATGGTGCTGGTTTATCACGGGAAGTATTGGACGGGAGGTATCGTTACGGCACTTTTCGCATCGCTGCAGCTTGTGTCGAACCATGTGCAGATGACGTATTATTTCCTTTTTGTGATGCTTTTCATGGCGGTTGCCTTCGGGGTGAAGGCATGGAAGGAAAAGACTTTCCGCGTGTTTGTGAAGGGCACGTGCGTGCTGGTGGCGGCAGGTATACTGGCGGTCTGCGTCAACCTGTCGAACCTCTACCACACATACCAGTACAGCAAGGAAAGCATGCGCGGCAAGAGCGAGCTGGTAAAACCGCAGTCGGCCGGACAGACGGGGAGCGGATTGGAACGCGGCTATATCACCCAGTGGAGTTACGGTATCGGCGAAACCTTCTCGCTGCTGGTGCCCAATGTCAAGGGTGGGGCCTCCGTCCCCTTGGCGCAAAACGAGCGTGCGATGAGCAAGGCGAATCCCCTGTATGTCGGACTGTACAGCCAGCTCGGGCAGTATTGGGGTGAGCAGCCGGGCACCTCAGGCCCCGTCTACGTGGGGGCGTTTGTCATGTTCCTCTTCGTATTGGGATGCTTTATTGTGAAAGGCCCGATGAAATGGGCGTTGCTGGGCGGGACACTGTTCTCCATCCTGCTTTCGTGGGGGAAGAACTTCATGCCGCTGACCGATTTCTTCATCGATTACGTGCCGATGTACAATAAGTTCCGCGCCGTATCATCCATTCTGGTCATAGCCGAGTTTACCATCCCTTTGCTTGCCATGCTGGCATTGAAAGAGATTGTAGAACGCCCTGCTCTGTTGAAAGAGAAAGCCAGGGCATTTTATGTGAGCCTGGGGCTGACAGGTGGGCTTTCCATCTTGTTTGCCATTGCCCCGCGTGTGTTTTTCCCCACGTATGTGTCGACCATGGAGATGGAGGCCCTGCAGAATGCACTTCCGGTCGAGCATCTTGCCGCTGTCCTGACGAACATGGAAGAGATGCGCGTCAGCATATTTACCGCTGATGCGTGGCGCAGCTTCGCCGTCATTGCGGTAGGGGTGGTACTGCTCCTGATGTATGCCAGAGGCAGGCTGAAAGCCACCGGGCTTGTCGTGTCATTGGCAATCCTTTGTCTGTTGGACTTATGGGCGGTAGACAAGCGTTACCTCTACGATGCGCAGTTTGTGGCAAAAGGTACCGAGATGAAGCCTTTTGTCCAGCCTTCGGAAACGGACAAGGCCATCTTGCAGGACACAGCCTATTACCGCGTGCTGAATCTTGCCTCCAATACATTCAACGAAAACGAAACGTCCTACTGGCATAAGAGCATCGGGGGATACCACGCTGCCAAGCTCCGTCGTTACCAGGAAGTCATCGAAACGTATATCGAAGGTGAAAAGCGAAATCTCGCAGCCGAAGTGTCCGCGGCGGGTGGCGACTTTTCGCAGGTCGATCCTGGTAAAATCCGTATCTTGAACATGTTGAATACGAAGTATTTCATCTTTCCCTTACAGGGCGGAGGGACAACGCCCTTACAGAATCCCTATGCCATGGGCAATGCGTGGTTTGTGGATGAGGTAAGGTATGTCGGTAATGCCAATGAAGAGTTGGAGGCAGTAGGACGCACGGATTTGAGGCAGACGGCGGTGGTGGATCGGCGTTTTGCCGAAGAAGTGAAAGCGCCGTCATTGGCATCGGCAAGTGATTCATTGCGCAGCGTTACGTTCCTGCATTATGAACCGAACGAACTGTCCTATGAAGTTGCGTCGCAGGAGGGGGGCACGTTGGTGTTCTCAGAAATCTACTATCCCGGATGGCAGGCGTTTGTCGATGGAACGGAAGTGCCCGTAGGCCGTGCCGATTACTTGCTGCGTGCCATCAATGTCCCTGCGGGAAGGCATAAGGTGACCCTGCTCTTCAAGCCGAAGTCGGTCATGTATACCGAAACCATTGCCTATTGTGCGATGGGTATCTTGTTTGTGGGAGCGGTTGCGCTTGTCGTGGTACGTGTGCGGAAGAAAGCGTGAGCCGTGTTCCGCGCATCCTCCGGCGCGTTCACCTTTTATACATCAGCCGGAGCATGAACTTGAGGTGGAGGGCGATGGCCTGCGCGTATCCGTAATGGCGGCACATGATGCGGAAACGTTCGCAGAGCGAGGCACGGTGGTTGTCTGTGGTCATGCCTTCATTGAGGTAATCTATCAGTGTGAGGTGCGTGTCGTGGAGTATGCGGCTTTGCTTCATTACGCGGATGCACCAGTCGAAATCGGCAGAAAAGCGATATTGCAGGTCGTAGGGCACAGCCTTGTCCCAGCGGGCGAAGAATGCCTGGTGGCATACCACCATGCCCTGCCTGAAACTTTTCCACGTGAGCGGTTCCGTTGTGTCGAGGCGGCGCATACGGAGGAAGTGCCCTCTCCCGTCCACGATGGCCGTACGTCCGTATATGACATCGGGCAATGTAGCCAGTCCCGATAGGCTGTGTACCGTCAGTTGCAGGGTGTCGTCTTCGTGAAATTCATCGCCTGCGTTCAAAAAGCAGATATAGTCGCCCGTGGCGAGGCGGAGCCCTTTGTTCATGGCATCGTACAACCCTTTGTCCGGCTCACTCACTACGGTATGGATATGTTTCCGATAGCGGTTTACGATGGTCATCGTCTTGTCTGCCGACTGTCCGTCAATGATGATGTATTCGATGTTCTTGTATGTCTGTGTGATGACGCTTTGGATGGTGTCTTCGATGACATTCCCGGCGTTGAAGGTCACGGTCACGATGGTAAACTTGGGATGGAGGCGTTGCATGTCAGGCATTTTGTCCGGTGATGCGGTTATAGATTCCGATGTACTTCATTGCGATTATGTGTTCGGCATAGGTATTTATCGCCTTGCGCCGCGCTTCGACGCTGAGGCTTTGGTAGTCGCCTTCATTCAGCGACCAGCAGATGCCGTTGGCAAGGTCTTCCGCCGAACGGTATTGTGCCACATATCCGTTGTGCAGGTGGTCAATCATTTGCGGGATGCCTCCCACATTGAATCCCACACATGGTACGCCGCATGACATGGCCTCGACAATGGTGTTCGGCAAATTTTCCTGAAGCGAGGAGGTGACAAACAAGTCGACCGCACTGTATATGGAGGCAATCTCTTTTTCTTTTTCCACATAGTCCAGGCAATATACTGGGAAAGGGAACAGGTCGGCATACTGTTGCGATTCTTTTCCTACCACCACCACGGCAAGTGTCCGGCAGAAGTCGGGCATACGTTCCTTGATAATACGGCATGCCTCTACCAGATAGTCGATTCCTTTTCTCTTGTCGGTGATTTTCATCGAACTGAACAACAAGAGCTTTTTGTCGACGGGAAGCCCCAGTTTCTTGCATGCGCCTGTCTTGTCGGCAGCCGGATGGAACAGGTTTGTGTTGATGGGATTCGGTATGTTGGTCACCGTATGCCCGATGGCCAGTATGCTTTTTTTTGCCTGTTCCTCCAGCCATTGGCTGCATGCCACGAAAGTAATGTCGGCATGCCGGTACAATTGCCGTTTCTTGAGGAATATCCGGTACGAAAGGTCGTGCCTGTGCCCTTTGTAGAGCAACGGGCAGTCATGGCATTGTGTACGGTAATTGGTGCATTCCCCCGCATAGTGGCAAATCCCCGTCACGGGCCACATGTCGTGCATTGTCCATACTATCGGTTTTCCCGACTGGATGATTTTCCGTATGTTTTCCAGGGAAAGCATGCCCTGGTTGATCCAGTGCAGGTGGATTACATCGGCCTGCCTGAATTCGGGCAGGGAAGTGATATCGGTTCCCGTATTGGCGATGTCCACGGCGAAAAGGTTATGCCTTTTGAAACGGTTTGCTTTCCAGATGACGATGCGTTCCCATACGAATTGCCAGATTTTTTTCCACGACTTTTTTAATGGCACTACGGTTACCTGGCTGGTCTGTTTGTCGCGTACCAGCATTTTGGCTTTGATACCACTGTTCTTCAACGCTTCCATCAGCCGGCTTGCCGCAATGGCAGCCCCACCCATCCGTTCGGATGTATTTATTATCACTACCCTCATGTCTCGTCAAAGTTTCTGCAAAGTTACTATTTTCATTTTGATAAATTCGTTACTTTTGCCCGATATGAAGAGAAAAATGATTTTTGTTCCTGTCGGTGGGTTGGCAAACAGGATGCGTGCCACCCTTTCCGCAATGGCTTTGGCGGAGGCATCCGGCTTGGAACTGAAGGTAATCTGGTTTCGCGACTGGGCTTTGCATGCGGCATTCCACAGCCTGTTCGCCCCGCAGGACTTGCCTGCCCGTGTGCGTATCACGGAAGCCTCGGCACGGGATTTACTGGTATACGACCGCCCGCGCCGGAAGAACTTTTATATTCCGCGGGGAATCCAACGCTGCCTGTTCCGTTCATGCCTTTACGAACACCAGATTGACGGGTTGAGGCAGGAACATTTCGATTTCTCCCGTTGGGCAGCGCAAGGGAACGTGTATATGGCTTCCTATCTGCCTTTCTTCCCTTATCCGGCAGACTGGCTGCGTACCGTTTTCCGGCCCGTTCCCCAAGTGGCTTCCGAAATCAATCGCCGGAGTGCGGCATTCACTTCCTATACGGTAGGCGTGCATATCCGGCGAACGGACAATGCCTTGTCTATCGAACACAGCCCGATAGAACTCTTTTTCGGCTGTATAGATAAGGAACAGGTCGGGCATCCTGATATGTGTATCTATTTGGCTACGGATTCGGAAGAGGTGAAACAGGCAATGCGCATGCGTTACGGCAAAAGGGTCATTTGTGCGGAGAGCAAGGCAGATCGGAGCACTACGGCAGGTATTTGCGGGGGAATAGCCGATTTGTACACGTTGTCGCGCACGCAGAAAGTGTACGGATCATTCCACAGTTCGTTTTCCGAACTGGCTGCCGAATTGGGAAACATTCCTTTGATTGTGGTAAGAAAATAATGGAAGCCATCTTGTTATAGGACAGCTTCCGGAAGGCATAAGGGAGAGTGATGCCAATGGGGAACAAGTTGTTACAGGTTCTGTTTTTCCTTGATAAATGCCACGCAGCATGCCCCTGCGAAAAGTAATATGCCTGCAAGAACCAGCATGTTCACTTCGGGAGGTACACTACCTTCGTGTGTGAAAAGCTGGAGGATGTGTCCGCCGGTAGCCGCTGCCACGATTTGTGGTATGCAGATTGTCCCATTGAACAAACCTAAGTAAGTACCCATGTGTCCGCCGGTCAATGAGTTGGTCAGGATAGTGAAGGGCAATGCCAGCATGGCAGTCCATGCACAGCCTATCAGCAGGAAGGAGACGAACAGCATGTATTGGTTGTGTATAAAGAAGGTGGAAATGAACCCGATGCCTCCCAGCATAAGGCTAAGCGAATAAACCAGCTTACGGCTTTTGAAGGAGGGTAGGACCATGGCCCAAAGAACCGATCCGATAGCCTGCACGGCAAAAAGGATGCCTACCCAGTCGCCTGCATTCTGGTATTCTTGGGACTGTGTGTTCAGCACTAAACTGACAATGCCATTTTTTACCGTTTCTATGGAAGGTGTATCGAAGGCATTGGCAGCGACCGTTCCGTTGGTGTAAGTCCACATGAACATGAAAGCCGACCAACAGAAGAACTGCACCAGACCCACCGTCCAAAATGTTTTGGGTGCCTTCGCCAACAGTCTGAACACGTTTACTTTTTCTTCTTTTTCCTTCGTGGAGATGCCGTGGTATTCGGCATAGAGCTGCGGGGGATATTCCTTCACCTTTACCGTGGTATAGATGACGCATAGGATGAGTATGGCTGCCCCGATATAAAAGGAATAGATGACAGAATCGGGGATGACACCTTTAGGTGCAATGTTGCTGATGCCGATTGTGGCGAAGATGAACGGGAAAAGGTATCCGGCGAGGCTGCCCGCGTTGCACAGGAAACTCTGTATGGCGTATGCCAGTCCTTTCTGCCTCTCGTTTACCATGTCGCCCACCATCATCTTGAATGGCTGCATGGCAATGTTGATGGACGTGTCGAGCAGCATCAGCGAGATGAGGCCGAAAGCCATGGCGGCGGAAACGCTCATGCCGAAGCTGCCGGCGTTGGGAAGCATGCACATCACCAGTACGGCAATAGTGGCTCCCACGAACAGATAAGGGATGCGACGTCCGAAACGGCACCATGTCCGGTCGCTGAACATTCCTATGAGCGGCTGCACGATAATGCCCGCCAATGGCGGCAATATCCAAAAATAACTCAGGCTATGCGGGTCTGCACCCAATGTGGAGAAGATGCGGCTGATATTGGCACTTTGCAGGGCGTAGGCAATCTGCACGCCGAAGAAGCCGAAACTGATGTTCCACAGCTTCCAAAAACTCAAGTCAGGTATTTCTTTCATTGTTTTAAGTAGGTTTTGCTTCCTTTCCCGTTCGTCTTTGCGCAGGCAGGGAAAGACTGGATGTTATTGTCTTCCGCTTTCATCTATCATCCTGCGGATTTTGTTGTTGAACGTATCCTGTTGCATCAATGTCTCTATCGGGATATGCATGCGCCAGCGCCAATAATGCTTCGGATTGGCAGGCACATTGATACGTTCGGTGGCAATGTCCGGATTGCGCAGGGTTTCATCCATCGAAGTCCAGTCCTGCCATGTCAGGATACACAGCATGGAGGGGCTGTAAAGATGGCGGCGTATGACATCCTCGCAAAGCCAGTCCGGTGCATGTACGGGTAAGTCGCCCCAATGTCCCAGCTCGTTGTAGAAGAAACGGGCGGATTGGTTACGGTCTTCTTCCCACCAGCCCCGGAAGGTGGACATGTCGTGTGTGCCGATGGTGCAGACAGAACGGAATGGGTAGGCATATACATGGCCGAATTCGTATTCTGGATTCTTGGGCATACGCTGGATTTCGAGCGACAGGATTTGAAGCTGCTCCATCACCCAGGGTACACAATCGGGCACCATGCCCAAGTCTTCCCCGCATACCAGCATAGGGGTTGCCTGTGTAAGGATGGGCAGTTTCTTCATTGCCTCGTGGTACCAGAATTCGTTGTGCCGGTGGTAATAGTAATCGTTGTACAAACGGTTGAAGGCTTCTTGTTCCTGTGGATTCAGCTGGCGGTAGATGAAGTCGTTCTGTACGGCGATGCGCGGGTGGTACATTTCAGGATTGTCACGGTCAGGGATAAACAGCACGTTGCTGACCAATGCATATAGCCCTTCTTTCAGGTTGTTGCTTTCCTCATCGGTGCGCCCGGCAAAATAAGCTTCTATCTTCCGTTGGGTATCAAACTCCGGACGCATCGCGTAAATGTCGTGGTGCAGGTGTTGCACGAAGGTGTCGCGCACTTCTTGGGCATGTCCGCCGAACATGCTGTCCAACATGGAGTCATTGATAAACGGATGGGTCATGAAGTCTTTCTGGAAATGCAGGCCATAACCCTGTATTTCGTCCACGCTCATGGGAAGGGCCGGCACAAACTGTCCCAACAACCCGTGCACGGAGTGGACAGGTATTTCCCAGATACGGAAAAAGCCGAGGATATGGTCAATGCGGTAGGCGGTAAAGTAGTCTGCCATTTTCCGGAAACGGCGTTGCCACCATTGGTAGTTGTCCTGTTCCATGACCTTCCAGTTATAGGTGGGCATTCCCCAGTTTTGTCCTTTGGTGGAGAAGGCATCGGGTGGAGCACCGGCCTGCCCGTTCATGTTGAAATAATAAGGTTCTACCCATGCTTCCACACTGGTGCGGCTGATTCCGATGGGAATATCGCCTTTGACAATGACTCCCCGTTCCCGTCCGTAATTGCAGGCATCCAGCAGTTGGATGTGCAGAAGGTATTGCACGAAACAGTAGAATGATGTCTGGGGATAAGCTTCGTTACCTGGCGTACACAATTTTTCGGCAAGGTCGGGGCGGTAGATGCTGTATTCTTTCCATTGGTGGAAATCGGGGGTATGGAAATGGTCGCGAAGGTAACAGAATGAAGCATACGGGTGCAGCCATTCGGCATTGTCGTGGAGGAAAGCCGTGTAGCCTTCGGAAGCAAGTATGTTTTCTTGTTCTTGCTGAAAGACCTTCTTCAGGTATACCCTTTTCCAGTGGTTTACCGCCTCATAGTCCACTTGTGGCAAGTCATTCAGTTCCCTGCGTTTTTGCTCGAAAGAAATAGAAACTTCGGTGTCGTGCAGGGGGGGAAGCTGTCGTAAATCGACATACATGGGATGAAAGGCATAGATGGAAATACTGCTGTAAGGATAAGAGTCGGCCCATGTTTCTGTCATGGTGGTATCGTTAATCGGGAGTACCTGTACGGCCCGCTGGTGCGTGTCGGCTGCCCAGCGGATGAAAGCTTTCAGGTCGCCGAAGTCGCCCACTCCATAACTGCCTTCCGAACGGAGTGAAAATACAGGAATTGCACTTCCGGCTATCCTGTAAGATTCGCCGGCAAAGAATACTTCTTCTTCCTGGGTGCAGCAAGTTTCGCCAGGATGTAGTGCGGGAAGCGTGAAACGGCGGTTGTCATGCATTTCCCATTCGGTTATGGTGTCGTTTTCAGGGCAGAAGATTACATATTTATAATCGAAAACGGGCGGAAGTTTATCGGCATTTATGGCCAGTTGCCATACACCGGGATGTACTTCATGCATCTGCAGTATCCTTTTTTCCCCCCACTCGCCCAATAACTCACTGTTTCCGGTGATTCCCAAAATCTTATTCCCTCCCACCGGACACAGGGTACGGAATATGATCCGGGTGTTTCCTTCGCATTCCGGCATGCCTGCCGTACACAGGGATGAACTGCCTGTACAGAAAGCAGAGCTGAACCGATAGGAAGCGGCAGGCAGGTCGCGCCAGCTATCCCGTACAAGGTAATGCCTGTTCCTGTCGGCCGGTATGTGAAGCGTATGGGGGAGGATACCGGATTCCCGGCGGATACAGTGCCCTTCCCGGCAGACTTCGTAACGGTAAGTGATAAAAGGTGTTTCTTTATCCGGATGATAGTCTGCTTTTCCTTCCCACTCATAACCGTCTACCGTGGATAATTCTACAATGAATTTTCCGTCTATAAGAACACGAAGGCTTTCTCCCCATGCAGTATGATACTGAATTTGAAAAGTGATTGACATAATTAATGTTTTTATTGTATTAGAGCGATTAATTGTAATTGCAAAGATAAATGGAGTAAGTGAAAGCTTTGTGGGAAAAGGCAAAAATATAAGCGGATTTAAATAAAAATCACCTTTATAAGTGTCTGTAAGCCGTTTTAAGGATTCTGAAAATATAAATAAATTATAGTTTGGTAATGCAGGTGAGGGATGTTTTTGAGGATGCGGTGTACCCGGTCTGTCCCCTTATTGGTTTCTGTAATTCCATAAGAAGATATATTCATTCTGTTGATATATAGATAAGTACATGTCAGTCATATTTCTATTTTTTTTCTTTTCCCGTCTGTTGCCCAAAGAAAGCGGTATCTTTAATTTAAATTCTTTATTAACATCTTAAACACATAACGCATGAAATTGAGACACTCGTTGATTTTGATGGGGCTGACGGTGGCAGGCTGCCAGTCGTGCCGGCATGTCCCTTATGATTCGTATGAAGACTATCCTGTAGTGGAAGGTGACTGGGAAGAAATGGTTTATACTCCCCAGGCAACCGGGTTCTCCCTATGGTCGCCTGTTGCCGAAGAAGTGAATCTGAAACTTTATGTCAACGGAATAGATGGGGAACCAGTCAGGACATTGCCGATGAGGGTAGCGGAAGACGGCCTGTGGCGTACAACGGTAGACGGAGACTTGAACGGGCAATTTTATACATTTGATGTGAAGGTGGATGGCATTTGGTTGGGCGATACGCCAGGAGTGTGGGCCAAGGCTGTAGGAGTAAACGGGAATCGTGCCGCAGTGATTGACATGGACGCCACGGATCCGGATGGATGGGACCGGGATGTGCGTCCGGAACTGAAAGATTTTTCAGATATCATCCTGTAT
This sequence comes from uncultured Phocaeicola sp., assembly GCA_964488405.1. Taxonomy (GTDB): domain Bacteria; phylum Bacteroidota; class Bacteroidia; order Bacteroidales; family Bacteroidaceae; genus Phocaeicola. The sequence continues at coordinate 39,449 of CAZAUU010000008.1, read as the reverse complement.
GAAATGCACCACCGTGATTTTTCTATTGATTCCCTTTCTGGCATTCACCATCACGGCAAGTTCTTGGCGCTGTCCGAGGAAGGGACAAAAACAGTCCACGGGCAAAAAACCGGTATCGACCACCTGAAAGAATTGGGTGTGACGCATGTGCATATCCTTCCTTCGTTTGACTATTCATCCGTGGACGAGACCAGGCTGGACGAACCGCAATACAACTGGGGGTATGACCCGAAAAACTACAATGTGCCCGACGGATCTTATTCCACCGACCCATACACGCCGGAAACCCGTATCCGCGAATTCAAGCAAATGGTCATGGCACTTCACCGGGCAGGTATCCGTGTAGTGATGGACGTAGTGTATAATCATACAGCAACAACGGAAGGTGGTAACTTTGAACGTACTGTGCCCGGATATTTCTATCGGCAAACGCCTGAGGGAGGTTTTGCCAATGCTTCGGGATGTGGCAATGAGACGGCTTCCGAACGTCCCATGGTGCGTAAATTCATGGTGGAAAGTGTGAAATATTGGGTGAATGAATACCATGTGGATGGTTTCCGTTTCGACCTGATGGGGATACACGATATAGAAACCATGCAAGCTATCCGTCAGGCATTAGACGAGATAGACCCTACCATTTATATATATGGGGAGGGCTGGGCAGCCGGTTCCCCGCAACTGCCTGCATATTCATTGGCTATGAAAAACAACATCGGCCAACTGTCCCGGGTAGCCGCGTTCAGCGATGAATTCCGCGACAGCTTGCGCGGGCCTTTCGGCAATGATGAGCAGGGTGCGTTCCTTATCGGTGCGGAAGGGCATGAGGCCGGTATCCGCTTTGGTATTGCCGGAGGGGTGGAGCACCCTCAGGTAAATGGGGAAGGTGGACATAAAATGCCTAAGTTCTGGGCGTTGCAGCCTACACAGTTTATCAGTTATGTGAGTTGCCATGATGATATGTGCTTGGCCGACAGGCTAAAAGTCACTTTGCCACAAGCTCCGGACGGTGTACGCAAAGACCTGCATAAACTGGCATTGACCGCTGTATTGGTTTCGCAAGGTGTGCCTTTCATTTTTGCAGGCGATGAAGTGATGCGCGACAAACAAGGTGTGGCCAATTCATTCAAAAGTCCTGACGAGGTAAATGCCATCCGGTGGGAACTCAAGAAAACGAACCGTGACGTGTTCGACTATGTGAGCGGGCTTATTGCCATGCGCCGTAACCATCCGGCTTTTCATTTGGGCGATGCTTCTAAAGTGATAGAATGCTTGGAGTTCCTTTCTGTTGGCGAAAGCAATGTGGTGGCTTTTCGTCTGAAAGGGCAACCCGAGGGGGATACATGGCGTGACATTACGGTAATCCTGAATGCACGTAGCCAGGCAACTTCCGTAGACCTTCCTGCCGGAGGATGGCAAGTGGTATGTCGGGACGGACGTATTGATCCGGTGCGAGGTCTGGGTATGGTGCAAGGAGGCAAGGTCAGCGTACCGGCACGTTCGGCAATGATTCTGCACCGGTAACCGCATTTGTGCGGTCATTCATGAATCAAAATGGCATATAGGGTAAACAGGTTTATTCCTGCTTCCCTATATGCCATTAAAGTTTTCCTTATACCGGTTTTGCCATTTTATTCTTCCAATGTGATTTTTTCAGTGTGTAAATTTCGGTAAACTTTCAAGGCGCATTTCCGCTTTTTTACAAGGTTTAGCATCAATTGGCATGTGCATAAAAGTTCGGATTGGGATATGGCATAATTATACATTAAACCGGAAATGCATGATGTCACCGTCCTGTACTACATAGTCCTTGCCTTCCACACTTAGTTTGCCTGCTTCACGTACGGCGGCTTCCGAACCATATTTGATGTAGTCTTCGTACTTGATGACCTCGGCACGGATGAAGCCTTTTTCGAAATCGGTATGGATCACACCGGCGCATTGCGGTGCTTTCCAGCCTTTGCGGAATGTCCATGCCTTTACTTCCATTTCACCTGCGGTGATGAATGTTTCCAGGTTCAGCAGCCTGTACGCTGATTTGATAAGGCGGTTTACTCCCGATTCTTCCAATCCTACCTCTTGAAGGAACATTTGGCGGTCTTCGTACGTCTCTAATTCGGCAATATCTGCTTCGGTCTTGGCTGCAACCACCAGTATTTCCGCATTTTCCTCTTTCACAGCTTCGCGTACCTGGTTTACGTAGTCATTGCCCGATACGGCACTGGCTTCATCTACGTTGCACACATACATTACCGGTTTCGAGGTCAGCAGGAAGAGATCGTGCGCTATCTTCTGTTCATCCTTCGATTCGAACTGCACGGTACGTGCAGACTTGCCCTGTTCCAGCACTTCCTTGTAGCGCATCAGGACTTCATAGGTTTGCTTTGCTGTCTTGTCTCCTCCGGTCTGTGCCTGCTTTTGTACTTTCTGAATGCGGCTTTCTATCGTTTCGAGATCCTTCAACTGGAGTTCGGTGTCAATGATTTCCTTGTCACGGACAGGGTTGACTGTACCATCTACGTGGGTTACGTTTTCGTTGTCGAAGCAACGCAGGACATGGATGATGGCGTCCGTTTCGCGGATATTGGCGAGGAATTTGTTTCCCAATCCTTCCCCTTTGCTGGCTCCTTTCACCAATCCGGCAATATCTACGATTTCCACCGTAGTGGGAACGATACGTCCCGGATGAACTAATTCGGCAAGTTTTGTCAACCGTTCATCAGGAACGGTAATCACACCCACATTCGGTTCGATAGTGCAGAAAGGAAAATTGGCAGCCTGTGCCTTCGCATTCGATAAGCAATTGAAGAGTGTCGATTTGCCTACATTAGGCAATCCGACAATACCGCATTGTAAAGCCATAATATATGTTGTTTTGATTTGTCATTGTTTTGTCGGGCAAAGGTAGTCATTTCTTTTGGCATAACGGGCACGTGTGTCCGTATTATTTGTATATGGGTGCGTTTATACATTCATGCGGACAATTTACGGACGAATTCCCTATTTGCTTACAGATTGAAATCTGTTCCATTTGTTTTTAGGGAGAAAAAGGTAAAAAGGGAGGAATGAGAAAGGGGCACTTCCTCACGAAGTACCCCTTTCATCTGTAGAGAGTTTATGAAAATATTGTTGTTATTGTGCACTCACCCGTTATTGCTGTACAGTGACGGTCATTTCCGGTACGAGGATAAATGATTTCTGGCCTTTGTTCCATTTGTAGTATTCGATGGTAACATCATTACCGTTATATGCATAATTGATACGCATGTGGTTATGCCATTGGTTGTCAGTTGCACTCCACTTTTGCAATATGCTTTCCACCACTTGTTTGTTGTCATTGTACTTATAACTGTATTTCTCGAAGTTTGTCAGGATTCCTTGATTCATTTTATACACGGTTTCCGACAGTTTTACTCCGTCCACTTCTTCTGTATCATAGACCAATCCCGCTTCCGGATTGTTAGCTGAAATTGTAAGATTCATTGCAAACATGCATGCTACAACGAGCAGACTTCTGAATAATTTTTTTGTTTTCATATCATTAAATTTTTAAGGGTTACTATCTTTTTGTTTGTTTATTACACTGCAAATATAGTAAAACTTTTGAACTCAGCTAACTTCTTGGTTAATAATTTCCATAAAATTAGCAAAATGTTATTATTTAAAGATATGTTAACAAAATGACGAATCAATGAGCTTCTAACCAATTCTTCCCCCATCCGCAGTCTGCTTGCAAAGGAACTTTCATTTTGTAAGCATTCTCCATTTCAGTTATCACAATCTGTTGTACTTTTTCCTTCTCTTCGGGCAGGACGCTGAAGTTCAGTTCATCATGTACCTGGAGAATCATCTTCGAGCGAATACCCTCTTCGCGGAAACGTCGGTAGATGCGTACCATTGCCACTTTGATGATGTCGGCGGCACTTCCTTGGATAGGTGCATTGATTGCGTTTCGCTCGGCATATCCGCGTACCACGGCATTGTGCGAGTTGATGTCGGGCAGGTAGCGGCGGCGTTTGAAAAGGGTTTCGATATATCCCCTCTTTTGTGCCTGGTGGATATTGGTATCCATGTACTCTTTTACGTGCGGATAGTTTTCAAAATAACCTTCAATCAGTTCTTTTGCTTCCCGGCGGTCGATGTTGAGGCGTTCGGCAAGACCGAAGGCGGAAATGCCGTAGATGATGCCGAAGTTGGCGGTTTTGGCTTTACTTCGTTGTTCTCGTGTCACGTCTTCCAATTTTTCCTTATATATCTTGGCGGCGGTGGCGGCATGGATGTCCTGGTTTTTGCGAAAGGCTTCTATCATGTGGGGGTCTTCACTGAGGTGTGCCATGATGCGCAGTTCGATTTGCGAATAGTCGGCGGAGAAGAATTCGCATCCCTCGTCAGGGATGAATGCTTTGCGGATTTCCTTGCCGTCTTCGTTGCGGATGGGTATGTTTTGCAGGTTTGGGTTGCTGGAACTGAGCCTTCCCGTGGCGGTTACGGTTTGGTTGAATGAGGTATGGATATGCCCGGTATCCGGATTAATCAGCAAGGGGAGGGTATCGACGTATGTACCCAATAATTTTTTCAGTCCTCTGTGTTCCAGAATCTTTCCTACGATTTCGTGCTTGTGGCGGAGACTTTCCAGCACTTCTTCGGATGTGACGTATTGCCCACTTTTGGTCTTCTTGGCTTTCTCTACGATTTTCAGTCGGTTGAACAGCACCTCACCTACCTGTTTGGGTGAGGAGATGTTGAAGTCGACACCTGCCATCCGGTGTACTTCTGTTTCTATCTGCTGCATGCGTGCGGTGAAATGGCGTGAGGTTTCTTTCAAGGTTTCAGTGTCGATGCGTACTCCGTTGCGTTCCATGTAGGCCAATACGGGGACGAGTGGCATCTCTATGTCATGGAAGAGGGTTTCGGCATCGTTCTTTGCCAGTTCTTTCTCCAACACGTTTTTCAGTTTGAGGGTAATGTCGGCATCTTCACACGCATATTTGTAGACCTCTGCCGGAGGGAGGTCACGCATGTTTTTCTGGTTTTTCCCTTTCGGGCCGATGAGTTCCTCTATCTTGATGGTCTCGTAATGCAGGTAGATTTCGGCAAGGTAGTCCATGCCGTGGTGTAGTTCGGGTTGGATTACATAATGGGCAATCATGGTGTCGAACAGTCTGCCTTTTATTTCCACCCCGTAATTGCCCAGTACCAGCATGTCGTATTTTATGTTCTGGCCTACTTTTGTGGTCTTCTCATTTTCAAGTAGGGGTTTGAATTTATCTACAATGCGTTGTGCCTCGCTCCGCCGGGCAGGAATGGGAACGTAAAATGCCTGGTTTTCGGTATAGCTGAAGCTCATTCCCACCAGTTCGGCACGTATCGGGTCGGTCCCAGTGGTTTCCGTGTCTATACTGAAGAGGGGTCGTGTAAGGATATTTTGTAAAAAATGCTCTATTTTTCCTTCTGTATCAATCAGTTGGTAGTCGTAGTCGAGGCTTTCCAGTCTCGTGAGATTTGAATTTTCCGGAGTGTCTGTATTCCCGCCTGCAAAAAATCCAAAGAGATCGGCTTGGATGGGTGGATTGGAAGGGGAGGCTTTCTTGTCATTTCCCAGCACACGATCCAGCAGGCTCCGGAATTCCAATTCCTCAAACAGGTGTTTCAGGCTCTCCTCGTCCGGTTCTTTGCGTTTCAGTTGTTCCAGGTCAAGGGTGACAGGTACATCGGTCTTTATCGTGGCAAGGAATTTGGAAAATGCGATTTGTTCATGGTTTGTTTCCACCTTTGTCTTGATTGCTCCTTTCAGCCGGTCGGTGTGTGCAAGCAGGTTTTCGATGCTTCCGAACTCTGCAACCAGCTTTTGTGCCGTTTTTTCCCCTACGCCCGGGCAACCCGGAATGTTGTCGGACGCATCTCCCATCAATCCCAGTATGTCAATGACCTGCGTGGGCGATTGGATACCGTATTTTGCTTTGATTTCTTCTGTGCCCAGCACTTCAAATTCCTTGTCACCGTATTTGGGGCGGTACATGAAAACATTCTCTGAAACCAATTGTCCGTAATCTTTATCGGGTGTCATCATATAGGTACGTATACCTTTTTTCCCGGCTTCGGTGGCAAGTGTACCTATGACGTCATCTGCTTCGTAGCCGCTTACTTCGAGGATAGGAATACGGTAAGCACGGATGATGTCCTTTATGACAGGTACGGAGAGGCGGATGGTTTCCGGTGTTTCTTCACGCTGTGCCTTGTATTGCTTGAATGCTTCGTGACGGAAGGTAGGACCTGCCGGGTCGAAGGCGATGCCGATGTGGGTGGGTTGCTCTTTTTTCAGGACCTCTTCCAATGTATTGACGAACCCCATGATGGCGGAGGTATTGAATCCTTTCGAATTGATGCGCGGATTTTTGATGAAGGCATAATATGCACGGTAAATCAATGCGTATGCATCCAGTAGAAATAGTTTCTCCATTCGTAAAAATATTGATGTTTTCAGTGTAAAAGTACAAAATAATACCGCATTTCGGCGTTTTATTATTACTTTTGTGTCCAAATAATTCACATGGACAAGATGATAGACTTAATCAAGGGGCCGATAGAGAAAGAGCTGGACGAATTCAAGTCGCTGTTCGATGATTCACTGGCCAGTTCGACACCCTTGCTGGACGAGGTATTGGATTATATCCGGAAGCGGAAGGGAAAGATGATGCGTCCAATGCTGGTGTTGCTTACAGCCAAGCTGTATGGTACTATCAACCCGTCAACATTGCATGCTGCTTTATCACTGGAGTTGCTTCATACGGCGAGCTTGGTGCACGATGATGTGGTGGACAAGAGTGGCAAGCGCAGGGGCCGGGCTTCGGTCAATGCGTTGTACGACAATCGCATTTCAGTATTAGTAGGCGACTATATGCTTGCTACCAGCCTGCGTCATGCATCGTTCACGGAGGAAGTGGCACTGGTGGCACTGGTGGCGCGTTTGGGGCAGGCCTTGTCGGAAGGCGAACTCATCCAGCTTGCCAATACGGGTAATTGTGATTTCTCTGAAGAGGTCTATTTTGATGTAATCCGCAAGAAAACAGCGGCACTCTTTGCCGCAAGTGCGGAAAGCGGAGCCATTTCTGTCAAGGCTTCGCCAGAAGATGTACGGAGGGCTGCCCTTTTCGGCGAGACTGTCGGTATTGCTTTTCAGATTAAGGATGATATCTTTGACTATTTCGAGGACGAAGCTGTGGGCAAACCCACCGGCAACGACATGCTGGAGGGCAAACTCACCCTGCCTGCCCTCTATGTGCTGAACACGAAAGCCAATGCCGGGATGCGGGAACTTGCCTTGCGCATCCGTTCGCTGAAAGCATCAAAAGAAGAAATCATGGGTTTTGTTTCCTATGTAAAACAGGAGGGGGGCATAGAGTATGCCGAAAAGGTCATGCGTGACGTCCGTGACAGGGCGGTCGGACTCCTGCCCGGGTTTGCCGATGAAACCGTGCGCACAGCCTTGACCCGTTATGTGGAGTATGTGGTTGAGCGCACGAAGTAATTTGAAGCGGTTCATTTTTGCGTTATCTTAACCCTTTCGGTATTTATCTGTTTGATGTCGCCTGCTGCATGGTCGGGTAGGGGAGAACCCCATTCCACGTTGCAGTCATTTAGCCCGATATCAGATACCGTATGCAACAGGAAACCGTAGGTGTTGCCTTTCAGGAACCCTTCGCCTTCACACGGTCGTTTGTCGTACACTCCTCCTTCATATTCTGTTTGCTTGCGCAGGCAAAGTGATACTTGGTCTAAATAGATGTGGTTCACCTTGCCGGGGACATCTCCTCCCATGAATATACCGTTCTCGCTCGTACACAGGATGTTGTGGAAATAAATATGGCTCACTTCCCCACATTCGCCTTTATCCGCTCCTTTGGGAAATCTCCACCCCGCATCCTTATGGTCGCCTGCAGCGCGTGGGTAGGAAGTCACGTAAATGGGTTCGGCTTTTCCCCACCATACGTCTGAAAACAGGCGGCAGTCTACCGTCATGTCTGAAAAAACCACGTTGGTTACCGTGCCTTCATCGCGGTTCTGGATGCCGATGCCCCGGTTGCTGTCTTTGATGATGCAGTTGGTGAACAATACATGACTTATTTTGTCCATGTTTTCGGAACCAATCTTTACGGCACATGAGCGTGAAGTCATGATGCAGTTGCTCACCACAATATTTTCACAGCTGCCGTATGCTTCAAATTCACGGCGGTTCTTCAGGCAGATACAGTCATCGCCCGATTCGATGAAGCAGTTTGAAATTCGCACGTCCCGTGAATGATCCACATCGATACCGTCCCCATTCCGTATTTTCAGGTTGTTGCGGATGCTTATCCCATCGATGGAAACATCCCTGCAACCAATGAGGTGTACAGTCCAATAGGCACTGTTACAGATGGTAATGTCACGAATGATCAGTTTTTCGATATGGGTCAGGGTCAATACGTGCGGGCGGGGGTCGAAATCGGTGACAGGTTTCAGTTCGTATGAATCTCCCAATTCCTTTCCCATGAAAACGACACCGTTGCCATCAATGGTTCCGGTTCCGGTAATGGATACGTTTTTCAGGTCTTTTCCACTAATCCATACCATCCCTTCTCCCCGGTTTTCACCAAATGCGCTTTCGGTATACAAGGATTCATCCGGATGTGCCAAAAGCCGCGAATTGGGCTCAAGATGGAGGTTGATGTACGAGGCTAGCCGGAACGGCCCGCACAGAAAGGTATGTCCGGCGGGTACAAGTACTGTCCCTCCTCCTGCCTGTGTGCAGGCATCGATGGCTTGTTGTATCGCTTGCGCGTCATCGGTTGTTCCGTTTCCGGTAGCTCCGTAGTCCATGACGTTGAATATGTTTGTCTGCCTCTGCTGGCATGCTTCCGGCAGGGTGATGATCAAGAGCAGGAACAGGATTTTTATCGTTTTCATGGCGGGTCTTGATTAAATCGATTTGTTCTTGTTTTATTTGTCGTTGATAATCTCGTTGATAATCCTTTTCAAAAGACAGGTGGCGGACAGTCTTCGGGTGTGGTTCCCCATGAGGTGTTGGGATTTTTCCCCATCACGAATTCCATGACCCCTCCTTTCAGGATGTCTTCGTGGGTGATGAAGTTTTTTGTATAAGGCTTTCCATTAAGGGTGGCACTTTGGATGTAGATATTCTCTTTTGACGCGCCGGGGGCCTTGATACAGAACGTCTTCCCATTTTCTAAGTTCAGTGTAGCCGACTCGAACGAAGGACTTCCCAATATATAATATGGAGTGCCCGGGCATACGGGATAGAATCCCAAAGCGGCAAATACATACCATGCCGACATTTGTCCTGCATCGTCGTTGCCCGACAGCCCGCTTGGAGCATCCAGGTATTCTGTCTCCATAATGTACCGTACGGCTTGTTGTGTCTTCCAGGGCTGTCCGGCATAGTTGAACATGAATGCCACTTGATGGCAGGGTTCATTGCCATGCCAGTAACGTTGTTGGCTGAACATGGAATCTAACTTTGCCACATAGGCTTCTTTTCCTCCCATACACTCCATCAGTCCGTAAGGATCGTGTGGTACGTACCATGTGTAATGGCATGGTGCCCCTTCGGTAATGAATGAGGTAAAGTCGAAAGCGTTCGCTTCTTCAAGGAAACTGCCGTTTGCATGCCGTCCTTGCACATATCCTGTCTGCGGATCGATGACGTTGCGGTAGTTCTTGGCCCGTTCCATCAGTATCCGGTAATCATTTTCTTTGCCTGTTTGCTTGGCTACTTGGGCAAGTACGAAATCATCGTAAGCATATTCCAGCGTGCGGGAAACCTGTTCTTTGGTATGGAAAGCATCGGGCACGCTGTCTTCCAAGGGGATATATCCATATTTTAAATAGGATTGCAGTGCCCGTCGTCCCATTCCGTTCTGGTAATCATTGGGCGAAGCCGGACTTTCGAACGCATTTTGCCGCATGCCTTCGTAAGCTTTGTTGATGTCGAAATTGCGTATACCCTTGATGTAGGCATCTCCGATTGCGGCGGTGCAATGGTCGCCTATCATGGCGGCAGTATAGCTGTTCCAGCATGGGAAGATGGGCAACCATCCTCCTTCTTCATATTTATACACCAGCGACTGCATCATATTCCCACCTTTGGTAGGATGTAGTAGATTAATCAATGGATGCAGGGCGCGGTAGGTGTCCCACATGCTATAATCATCGTAATAGGTCTCGCCTGTGGGCAATTGGCGGATAGGTTTTCCACTGGCGAATGAAGGATAACGTCCATCCGCGTCATTGAAAGTGCGTGGCAGGAAAGAGGTGCGGTAAAGTGCTCCGTAGAATTTGCGTCTGTCTGTTTCATCGGGTGTTTCCACTTGGATGGTTGCCAACTGTGTTTCCCACATATCCGTAAGCTCCTGCCGCGTACGGTCAAAGTTCCAATGGGGGATCTCGGTATCCAGGTTCTTCAGGGCACCTTCCTTGTCTGTAAAAGAGGAGGAAGCCTTTACCAGTACTTGTTCATCCGGCTCTACATTGAATCGGATATACATTCCGATTCCTTCGCCTGTATGGATGCCGGTTCGGTTGGGATAAATACTGTCTTTCCGGAAACTACCGAATCCGGTCAGGTCTTTTTGGTATTCCACGATGAAATGTCCGCTGAATCCGGCCGGTTCTCCCCAACCTTGGTAAATGCGGTGTACGGGATTGAATCCGTAAATGCGCTTCTGCACGGTGTCTATTTCAATGTATCCTTCGCCCTCATCACTGTTGGGATTGACTACGAGGTATGCCTGTCCTCCTTTCTCGTAAGTGAAACGGAAGATGGCGGCACGTGAGCGTCCGGTCATCTCGGCAAAGAGATGCTCTTCGGGAAGTGATACGGCATAGTAGGCCGGGGTGGCTTTCTCTTCTTCGTGCAGGAAACGCGTGGCGCGTTGCCCGGGTTGGCAGCGCAGGGAATCGCCCAATGGCATGAGTGTCATCGAACCGTAGTCTTGCGTGCACCCTCCCACAATCCAATGCGAATTACGGAATCCCTGGAACAGGGAGTCGCGGTAATAATACGGGGCAATGCATTTTTGCTCCGTATCCTGGGTCTGTGGTGTCCAGAAGTTCATGCCGTTGGGTTCCAGTACAGCAGGTAAGGTTTGTCCGTACTCTTCCGTTTGCCGACCGAATATGCCTGCCGTCTGTGTAGAACTGGCTGCCGTACCGGTACGCGTATCAATGTATTCCTGTAAGAGTGCCGGGGCATTGCTGTGCGGTGTGCACGCAGGGAGCATGGCGGCCAGTAAGCAGGATAACAGGATGTGTTTTTTGTTCATGGCTTTTTTAGTTTTCTATGTTATAAATCTGGTCTTCGGGGATACCTTCTGCATGTTGCAGTCGGGTCTGTCTCAAAACCACTTGCCCGCTTTGCTTGTTCTTTGGCAAGGTGACATTCTCAAGGCTGAGGCCGTCCACACGGTCAAACACGAAAGCAGGACGGAAATCCTCTTCTTTCAGGTGTAGCTTGATACTCTTCATGGTGATGCCTGATACATGGCGCACATAAAATCCCCACGCAGGCAATTCTTCGAACATGGTAAACTCAGGATAGCCGTCCACATTTTCCGGCACGTCCCCTAATCGGCTTAACGGTAGGTATGCCATGCCCTTTGATGCGCGTCCCGGATAAACAATCTCTATGTTTTCCAATGTCACGTTTTCGATAGAATATCCTGGAATCCCTGATATGGAACTTGGGAACGGGTTGTGGAAGAATGTGATGTCCGGTCCTCGCAAGTCATAGTCTATGTCCGGACGTCCGAAAGGTATTTCCGCATACACGTTCTTGATTGTCACGTTCCGCAAGTAACCTGGGGTGTCTCCCGAACGGTGTCCTAACCGGATGAAGAGGGCATTTCCTGTGTTGACGGCGTGGACGTTGGTTACTTGTACATTCTCAATTTCAGCTCCGTCCACCGATTCGATGGCGATAGCCGAACGGTAAGTGTCCTTTACCTGGATGCTGTCGATGACCACATTCTTGAATCCCCCGCTCGATTCCGTTCCGAACTTGATGGCACTGGCACTGCTGATAATCTTGCACTGGGAGATGGTGATACGGTCGTTCCATTCACCTCGGTGATGGGATTTCAGGCAAATCCCATCGTCTGCGGAATTGACCTTGCAATGGGAGATGCGCACATCCTTGCAATCGCTGATATCGATGCCGTCATTGTTCCAATAAGCCCGGTTCTCTATCCGCAGGCTGTCCAGTGTCACGTTGGAGCACAAGGAAAAAGAAAGTCCCCATGCCGCGCTGTTTTTGAAACAGGTATTGTGTATGTCTACATTGTGGCATTTTTGGATAGAAAGGAGTTTGGGGCGTGTGTTGGGGCGCTTGCGATAGGTATTGTAATACGGGTCCACAAGTTCGCCTGTATGGTGCAGGCTGTCAATGGCCAGTGCCAGTTCCCTTCCTTGCCCGTCTATGCATCCGTTTCCTATAATGCCGATATTTTCCGCACCATCGGCATAAATCAATGCCTGGTCGAAGTGGTCATCGTTCACTTTCAATTCCTGCTTTGCATCAAAACCAAGGTAGTCGTATGGAGAAGTACTTCCCAGCAGGACGGCTCCTTGTTCCAAATAAATCACGACATTTGATTCTAACTGCAGGCTGCCTGTCAGGTAGCGTCCTTCGGGGAAATAAAGCCTTCCTCCGCCGCACGTGCTCAGGTGTTCAATGGCTTGCTGCAAACTGTCTGTATTGAGTGTGTTACCATCGCCCACTACTCCACACTGGGTCACGTCCAATACAGTGTTCCCGGCTTTGCTTCCCAAGGCGAACAGGCAATAGGCAATCCAAAAGGTAAATTTTCGTTTCATCATTGTTGTATTTGTATAAGGGATTAAAATTTTTTCCAGTCCCAATGGAAAAGGTCGTCACTCCAGGCTATGCCTATGGAACTGTTCTTGTCGAAATCTCCTTCCGGTTCAGTTGAAGGGCCTGAACCATGAAAGAACATCAAGTATTTGCCAATGCCTTCCACATTCCGGCAGTCACATACCATACCGGCCGTTATCCTACCAGCAGCCCATTTCCATTGCTTTTGTCCCAAGGTAATCAAGGTACCTGTATCTTCCCAATGCCGTAAATCATAAGAGTATTTGATGCCTATTCCATTCTGTGGGGAATGAAACAGCAGGTAACATCCGTTTTCGTCTGCCAATACACAAACATTTTCGCCTGCATCAGTGTTCCCCGCAAAAGTCCAATGTTCCAAATCGTAGCTATAAGACATACTGACACCTTTTTGTTTATAAAAACACCACCATCTACCCTTATCATCTTTGTCTTCCAACAGGAAAGGGTCTATCATCCGTCCCATTTCATTGAAAGGGACATCTCCTTTTACCTTTAGTAAAACAGGTTCAGACCAATGATACAAATCTTTGCTTTTCATGGTATATATCCGGGAGTTTTCATCGCCATATCTGGGCATTTTGTCCGTTGTATAATTTTTACGTGGATAGGATTGTAGGCACATGACCCATTCATCTTTGAATCTGATGACATTACCCGGACTTGAGTAGTTCAGTTCTTGTGAGCGTTGGGTAAGGATACGCGAATCCGTCCAGTGCACTAAATCTGCACTTTCCGATTGGGCCACATAAGCAAATATGCTGTCACTTTCTATCCGCATCATTGTATAAAACAAATAAAATGTTTCGTTCCAATAAAGCACGGCCGGATCCCGGTAAGCTACCGTATCATTTCCTGCTAAAACAACAGGAGACTGTATCTTGTTCAAATCCCATTTCCCTTGTGCTTGCAATGGTACGAAGCGCCATAGGAAACAGGCCATAAATATAAGATAATATTTTTTATTGATGCAAATCATACGCTATTTCTTTTTGTTCCTGCCAATGATTCTTTCACGTCCGTTGTTCCCCGGATAAATTTTAACCAGTCTGACCCCATGCGGATTGATTTTAAAGGAAATCTCATCAACTGTTTCTCCCCCAAGTCTTTCTGCCTCCATAAGTCACGTACCTGTTGCTTTCCACGTAAGCCCAATTGCCTGAATGTAACTGAAACTTCGCGGGAAGTATCCGATTTGTTAAACAATCCCACGGCCATGGCACCTCCTTCAAGTGGTTTGGCGATGACCGAAGAGATGCTGTCCGACTGGAGTTGAAAACCTTGATAGCCTAATATATCTTGGTTTACTTCGTTGACTTCGTGATTGCACAGAAAGTTCAATGTAAAATCGTCTATCTGGTTTATGTCACATCCGACAATGAGTGGGGAGGCCAGTAATGCCCATAATGAGATGTGGGTGTATTGTTCATCGGCGGTCAACCGGGTAGGATGCAACCGGTCGCCCCAGCCCACTCTGCCTACGACCAGCATGTCCGGGTCGCTCCAATGTCCAGGCTTTTTAAAAGGAGCCCATTTGTCTTGGTTGAACCCGATCCGGCTTATACTTTCCCATGTATCTTCGATGTCGCCTGTCGTACGCCAGCAATTAGTATATTTAGCCCATTTCGGGGCATCTGCGTATGGCGCACTGTTGGATATGCTGTACACGATGTCACGTCCTGATTGCTGGATGGCATTGTACATTTCTTTCATATGCCATACGTCATTGGGATCCCAGTCGTATTTCAGATAATCAATGCCCCATTCACTCCATTGCGTCACATCATTTTCGACAAACGAATACTTCCCGAAATTCCATAGTGTGCGGTTGTTGGGTTCTTCTACTCGGTAGTATTCATTCGTTTTTCCTTCTTTTATCCAGTCGTATGTGCCGTCTTCATTTTCCCCGTGGCATCCTATGTGTCCGGCGTATGTCCCGTTCCACGGACTGGAATAAATGCCCACCTTAAGCCCTAAGTCATGGATTTCTTCCACCAACTTTGCCATATTCGGGAATTTCTTGTTCGGCATAATCGCATTATACTTTCCACCTCTTGTCCCTTGCCACCCGTCATCGATGTTGATGTAGGTCCACCCATAGTCTGCCAGCCCTTTTTCGCATATGGCCTTGGCGGCTTCCAGTATTTTTTCTTGGCTCACTGTGTTTCCCCAACAATTCCAGCTGCTCCATCCCATAGGAGGTGTCAATGCGATTTCATCGCCTACGACAATTTGGATTTCCTTTTGGTAGGAACCTTCCTTGTTGGTAGCCGTCACTGTGACATCGTATCTGCCTTTTTGACTCACACTGCCTGTTATGATGCCTTTATCCGGGTCCAAAGTCAGCCCGGGAGGCAATCCTTCCGCTTTAAAAGACATGGGACGGATTCCAGAAGTGGAAACATAAAACCGGAATTCTGCGTTGGGCCTGGCACCGTATTTTTTCGCACAATTTATTCTTGGGGAAGCCTTCGCTTTGGGAGTCAATATGTATGGCGAATCAGGCTTATGGAATACTATATCCAAAACCTGTTTTTCGCAAGAAGGCGTTGTTTTCATGATATTCCCGGTTTCATCAAATTCAATGGGATCGATGACCAATGCCGGTGCAGGATTGTCGGATGTGATTCCATGGCAAGATAGCCATTCTCGTCCATCTGGTCCCTTGAATACAGCATTATGCCCAACTTGCGTGAAAAAGGTATCGGTTTGTGTATATTCAAATCCGTTTCGATGACAATAGTCAGGATCTTGTGCACCATAAAAAGGATTCCCGGGATTTTTGTGCCACGGTCCTTCAATTGTTTCTGCCACAGCGTAACCCACTTCATATCCCCGTGTCCAGCTTGAGTAGAACAGGTAGTACTTTCCCGACCGTTTGATTACATAGGGTCCTTCAATGCCTTTTGAATCCCATTCTTTGTATTGCGGGGAGTCTGGATTCGAAAAATCAGCTTCTCCGGGACGGATAACGGTTTGGGGCTCGGTCAGGAGCCGTCCGTTTTCCAAATCGATTTTTGCATATCCAATACCGAATTCGCGGTTTTTTCCGCACCAAAATCCCCATGCGCTTCCGTATTCGTCTTCAAAAAGTGTAAGGTCGTTTCCTCTTGCCAGAGGTTTGTCTTCTGTCACAATCCGATAGGGGCCTTCCACATTGTCAGCTACGGCATATCCCATATACTGGCCTTCATATCCCGCTTCTGCGTTCGAGCAATTGAATGTGAGGTAATATTTCCCTTTGATGCGATGGATTTCAGGTGCCCAGAAACGGTGGTAATACCATTTGTCCGGTGTAGGGCGTTCAATCAGGTAGTTTATAAATGTCCAATGGGTCAAATCTTCAGAACGGTAAATGGGTATCCCTAGATTCAGCAATCCGTTTATTTCCTGTTGTTCCCAAAAAGGGTATGCCGTACCGGTCATGTACCAATATCCATTGTTTGCAAAGACTTGGCAATCACGTATGCCGTTCATGTCAATCCCGTCTCGTATCGGGTTTTGGTAAGTGAACTCTTTCTGTTGTGCCAGTGACGCCAAGCAGTAGAGGCACAATATGAAAAACAGACTAATCTTTTTCATGGAATTATTTATAATGATAGACGGGCAAATGGCATCTCTTTTTCAGGCACGATTCCATTCGCCCGTCCGTATAATTTAAGGAATTCGGTTAGTTATGCACCACTATATCCGGTGTTCTGTGTCAGTGAACCATTTGTGCGGTCTATTTCCGTTTGCGGAATGGGACGCACCAAAAAATAATCATCGATGTCGCTGGCACTGCTATGGTGGCGTCGTACATAGGGGTTGTACTTATAAGCCCTTTCGAATAGTTTTCCCGTGCGTTTCAGGTCCATCCAGCGGTTGGCTTCCCCGAACAGTTCGCGTCCCGATTCGTCAAGGATTACATCCAGATCCACATTGGTAAGTGTGGTGGCGTTGGCACGTTGCCGGATATCGTTTACCTCATTCAGTGCCAGTTGTTCCTGGTTGTTTTTCAGGTATGCTTCTGCCAGCAGCAGCTTGGTTTCTGCCGTGCGGAATACGTAAATGTCGCGTGTTCCCTTGGGATCTTCCCCTAGTGTTACGCTTCCGGTGTATTCCGTCACATTCGGGTCATAGAATTTGTAGACGAGCGGGTAACAGACATTCTGGTTTAAGACGGTAAACAAGGTGGTATATTCGTCCGGGTTGACCACTAAATATACAGTGGGGTTCTCTTTTTGATATTCACTGATTTCTTCGTCCGTCATTTCATATTTGGGGCAGTAGATGACCACATCCCCTTCGTTAAAGGTAATGCCATTGGCTTCTCCGCTTGTTCCTGCTACGATTTCTCGGATAAGATACTTCTCGTTGGCCCGTACGTCATCGTCTTCGAACCAGGTCAGGTAGTCTTCACCTGCCCGGTAAGAGACATCGGCACGCCAGTAAGGTGCTCCCCTGTGCGTGTTGCCTGGAAACATATTTAGTGCCGGATGGAAATGTTGGTACAGGCCGCTACTGTGTCCGGTGTTGTAAAGCTGGTTGGTGGAAAACCTGACCGAGAATATGACTTCCGAGTTGTCGTTGTCGTAAGTGCCTGTCTGTGTGTCAAACAGGATGTCCCAGTTATCTACCATCGGGTGCATCTTTATGACATCATTGAAATAGTCTATGCTTCTTGACAGGTCGTCCGCCTGTGCGTATGTTTTATAGCTGCGTGTCAGCAACACCTTTCCTAACAGATGTTCGGCCATGCCCAAATCTACCCGGCCGAATTCGGCCGCGTCCAGGGATTCAGGTAAACCTCCGCTTCCGATGGCCGTTCCCAAATCCGATATGATTTGGGTGTACACCTCTTCTTCGGTAGCACGGGTGAAAGAGTAGGTAGGCTCCGTGATTTCCGTAAGTACGATTGGAACGCCTCCATACGTTTCCACCAGATTGAAGTAGGCATACGAGCGTAACACCAGCATTTCGGCTGTTCTCCGTGTGCGTGTGTCATCGTCCAGATCCAGGCTTTCGCCCCGTGTCATGGCAACGTTGGTTTGTGTAATGACATCGTAATTCGCACACCAGAAATTGTACACGCTTTCATCCGAAGTGTCAATATACGAATAATCGTCTATTCCAACTTGGGTGTCGTTTAGTTCTCCCGTCCTTAAGTAAATGTCAGTCCCGTACCACATCATGTTTGTGTTGGTGTAGCCGATCAGGGTTCTTAACCGCATGTAGGCAGCTGCTACCAATTCTTCGTATTGGGTTTCTCCCGAGATATAGTCTTCAGTGGTTTCCGCTGAATAGTTCACTTCGTCCAAGCTGCATGCAACCATTGATAAAAACAAGCAAGTTGCGAATAATAATCTTATGTAGTTGTTGTTCATAGTAGTATAAATTTATCATTAAAAACTGAGGTTTACACCTAACTCAAATGACCTTGTCATAAAATAGCCATAGTCCGTAGTTACATCGGCAGCTTCCGGATCCCATCCATCGTAATCGGTAAACACAAATGGATTCTGGCAGGAAAGGTAAATGTGGAATTTGTTTACTTTGAGTTTTTCCAATGCTTTCCTGGGCAAGTCGTAACCCAGTGTGATATAGCCGATTTTCCAGAAAGAGGTTTCCTGCCACATCAGTACGTCCGTCATGCCTGCGTTGGTGATGCCGGCACGGTGCCATTCAGCCGTTTCAGTTGTTTCGGGTGTCCAATAGTTCAGGTTCAGGTGGTTGAAGTTCGCATTGTCGTTCAAGGCTGTCGTTCTGTGGAACTGTGAATAGCTTAACTGTCCTTGGCGGGTATAAACGAAAGCCGACAGGCTCCAGTTCCCATAGGTAAAGGTATTGGTCATGCCTCCCGTCCATTTTGGAAAGCGGTTACCGATAATTACCTTGTCGGCGTTGGTTGATGTCCCGTCTCCATTCATGTCCAATACTTTGACGGCACCCGGGACCAGTCCATACACGGTGGCTTCGTCTATCTCGTCTATTCCCCAATAGCCAATCTGCTTGTATGTCCATACGGCTCCTACCGATTCGCCCACAAACCATTCATTGGCTTCATCACGGAGCAAACCGTCCGATAGTTCCACAATTTCATTGTGGTTGGTGGTGAAGTTCAGGTTGGTGGTCCAGGTAAATTGGGGAGTCCTTATGTTGACAGTGGAAAGGCTCAGCTCGATACCCCGGTTGTCCACAACGCCTACATTATCCATCACGCTTCCATATCCGTTTATTTGCGACATGACACGTTCCATCAGGATATTGTCGGTTCGTCGGTTGTACAGGTCAAGTGATCCGCTAATCCTTCCTTCCAAGAAACCGAAATCAAGACCCAAGTTCCATTCTTTGGTGGTTTCCCACGAAAGGGTCGCGTTGGACAAGTTGGAGATGGTGGATGCTGTGGTAGCCGTACCGTATCCGCTGCCGAAAATGTAAAATCCATTTTCAATGGTCGTGGTGGTCACGTAGGGATTCACATTCGAGTTATTGCCCGATAAGCCGTAGCTTAAACGCAGTTTCAGGTTGTTGACCCATATGATTGATTTCATGAAGTTTTCTTCGGAAATACGCCAGCCTACTGCGGCAGACGGGAAGAATTTCCAACGGTGGCCTGCTGCCAATCGCGAACTTCCATCGTATCGTCCGGTAACAGTGAATAAATATCTGTCCATCAACGTATAATTGAAACGGGTGAAGTAGGACATCCATTGGTCTTGGGTATAGTCTGAACTCAAATCGGAGATGGTCGTCCCTGCGGCGAGATTATAGAATTTGTAATGGTCGGTGGCAAATCCCGTTACTTTGGAATCCAGTCCTTCGTCCACATCCTTTACCCATTCGGTACCGACCATCGCATTGATGGCATGCTTTTCATTGAAAGTTTTGTCAAATGTGATGGTATTGGTCCATGTATAGGAGAGCGAACGATCCCAGTCATCGACTGCCGTGGCGTTGGCGGCCAATCCTAACCCCGGTTTCGTATCCTTCCCTGCGTATGCGCCCGTACGCTGGAAATAGGCATCCGGTGAGAAAGCAGTCTTGATGGTCATCCATTCAAAAGGCTGGTATTGTGCATATACATTGCCGAACACGTGCAGATTCAGTACCTCTTGCTGGTTATTTTCCCGTTCAACCAAAGGGTTGGACACATTGGTCAATACATCATCGGGGAATACCCTCAGGTTACCGTCTGCATCGTACATGTCGGCGAGTCCGGTAAGGCGGTAAGCTTGTCGCACGGTTTCCGGGCTGGAAATAGTCTGGCTGTAGGCAGAGTACAGGTTGAGTCCTATTTTTACCTTGTTCCTTACATTGCGGTCGACCGATGCACTGAAATTGTATCGTTTATAGTTGTCCACTCCGGTGACACCTGCTTCGTCCGTGTAGTTCAGTCCGATAGAATAGACCATGTCTTTCGAATTTCTGTAAGCCCGGATGGAGTGGTTCTGTGAAAAAGCGACCCCTAAAAGCGCGTCTACCCAGTCTACGTTGTTGCCGGCCATCAGGTTGTTATATTGTTGTGTGGTCAGCACGTCTTGGTAGGTAGGCGGCGTTTCGCCATTTAGGTAACTTGTCCAGTTCTCGCCCATGTAGCGTTGTATTTTATAGTCGGCCCATTGTTGGCCGTTCATCATGTCAGGCAGGTTCATGGCCTGCGTTATGCTGACGAATCCGTTGTATTCGATGTAGGATTTCCCTTCGCCTTGCGAGCCTTTCTTGGTGGTGACGATGACTACGCCGTTGGCACCGCGTGAACCGTAGATGGCTGTGGACGAAGCGTCTTTCAATATATCGATACGTTCTATGTCGTCCGGTGCGATGTCATCGATAGAGTTCAGCATGATACCGTCCACGATATAGAGGGGAGGGTTAATGTCGTTCATGGAACTCGTCCCGCCAGCGGAAATGGTGTTTTGGCCACGTATCATGATGTTGAATCCGGATCCGGGGTTGTTCCCGTTACGAATGATGTCGACCCCTGGGGTGGTTCCCTGCAGGGCGGCGACCGCACTCTGTTTGTGTGAGTCTACAATGGCTTTGCTGTCCATGGTGTTCAGCGATCCGGTGAAATCGCTCTTCTTTGTCACTCCGTATCCTACAACCACCACTTCTTCCAGTATCTCGGTGTCTTCTTTCAGTGTGACCATGGCCAATGTCCCATTTGTAGCTTTTATTGTCTGCTTTTTATAACCGATATAAGAGATGTCCAATGTAGCATCCGCAGGTACATCCGTTATCATGTATTTTCCGTCCATGTCAGTGATGGTGCCGTTGCTCGTTCCCGTCACTACTACGCTGGCGCCTATTACGGGTAGTCCTGATTCATCAACAACGGTGCCGCTAACAGTCTTCGTATCGGATGTCTTGGTGGATGCCTTCGGGTCTTGCGGGGTATTGGTGCAAAAGATTTTTCCACCTTCAATTTCGAACACAATGTCTGTACCGGCAAACAGGCGTTTCAACATGTCGGATACATCTTCTTTGTTGGCACTTACACTGACCACCTTGTCCGGATTTACTGTCGGGCGGCTATAGGCGACCGTCAGTCCTGTTTGTTTGGTAATTTCGTTAAAAACTGTCTCCAGTGTCACTTCGTGGAGTTCCATTGATACTTTCTGGGCATGAGCCGATAGCCAGCCCATTGCCATGCAAAAACACAAGGCAAATAGAAATCTGCAATTCATGGATTAGATTTTTTATGGGTTCAATATTTTATTTTTCATAACATTGACACCCCGTTTAGAAAAAAGTATGAGTCGGATTGCGTTTTTTCAGGAATTTTTCATCCAGGCATTATTGTTTTCTGGTGAATGATTCAGAAGGAGTCTGATGCTACAGCTTGGATCGGTAAAGAAAAAGCCGGTATTGCAGGGATTGCGTACCGGCTTTGATTCACTTGCTGTCGTTATGCGGGCGGTGGTACACCTCCACATGACCTTTGTCGGAGTCGTACACGAAAGCCAGCGGTGTAATCTTTTGCAGGTCGCGTAGCACGTTCTCCAGTGCGGTTTGTTTGGATATGAGTGTAATCAGCAGGTCTTGCGGGATTTTGTCTTTCACCTCGAATGTCACGTTGTACCAGCGTCCGAGTTCTTCCTCCACTTTTACCCAAGGAGTGTCTTTGAAGGCTATTATGTTTTGTTTCCACATCGATTCATAATGCATGTCCTTGTCTGTGAGGATGAGGCATTCGTCATTTTCTTTATCATAAATCACCTCTTGCCCCTGCCGGACGGATATCTCTTTTTCTGATACAAGCCGCATGTTGATTTTGCCCTCGTCCAAGCAAACCGTGATTATTTTGCTTTCGGGATAATTCTGTATGTTGAATTCTGTACCTTTTACATGCACCGAGGGACCGTCCAGGTCCACCACAAACGGACGTTTGTCTTTCGCTACTTTAAAATATCCTTCGCCGGAAAGTTCCATTTCCCGTTTTCTTAAACCGAATTTTTTTGGATAGCGTAGGCGCGTGTCCGAATTGAGATACACCCTTGTGCCATCTTGGAACATCATCTGCAGGCGTTCCCCCTTGGGTACATAAACTTCTTCATAGGAATCTGATCCGAATATGTCGACCTCTGTATGGACTCGGTAAAATAAACCGGCTAAGAGTATAAAAGGCAATAGTACTGCTGCCACACGTGTTATGGTGCGGCGGAAGCGCCGGCGGTGGATTTGTTTCCCGATGTTTGCCCATATCTCTTCGGATGGTATGGGGTGGGGGACATATAGTTCCGCATTGTCTGGACGGATTGCCGCTGCGTCACGGTCGAAGGCCTTTGATACGTATTCCGTCCCCTCTTCGGTAGCAAACCATCGTGCCACTTCCTTTGCGTCTTCCGGTGTGGCGATGCCTGCCAATACGTCCGTTATTTGTTTGTTAGTAGGTTTATCCATGTTATCCTTTTATATTAACACCTTGTCTTGACGAAAGTGTTATAAAATAAATGTTAACAATCTTAGCAATTCTTTTCGCAAATGTTTCAGCGCTTGTGTATAATGGCTTTTCACTGTGTTTATTGATAAGTGTAGCCGGTCAGCTATTTCCTGGTTCGACATGCCATGGCAGAATTTCATCAGGCAAATCTCTTTCTTTTGTGGCGGAAGTTGGTCGACTGCTTGATAAAAGTATGCCATCTGTTCGCGCTGTTCCAACTTTTCCACCAAATCATCTTCGTATCCGGAACTCTGTTGTGCGATTTCGTATTGTTTTCCCAATGCCGTGTTTTCGTTTCTTATTATATTCAGCACATGGTTTTTGGTCATGGTAAACAGGAAATTTCTCACGTTTACGTCTATCGATAATTCGGTCCGGTGCTCCCATAGTTTGACGAATATGTGCTGTACGGTGTCTTTGGCAAGTTCCTGGTTCATCAGGTAGCGGTATGCCAAGGAGTATATCATCTTGTTGTACCGTTCGTATATGGCCGTGAAAGCATTTTCGTCCCCTTTACGGATACGTGTGAACAATTCATTGTCTGATGAATCTCTGTCTTGTCGCTGAAACATATTGTCAGAAAAACTTCGTTTCTTTTCCTGTGATTTCCGACAAAAGTTGGTTGGCAAGGCGGCTTGTCCCTAAACGGAACAGCTCATTTGTGAGCCATTCTTTGCCTAAAAGCTCTTTTACAATGGTATAGTACGTCACCGCGTCCCGTACGGAGTTGATGCCTCCTGCGGGCTTGAATCCTATTTTACGGTCGGTCTCAAGGAAATATTCCTTGATGGCCTGGCACATCACGTAGGCAGCTTCGGGAGTGGCGGCTGGCTTTTCTTTCCCTGTGGAGGTCTTG
This sequence comes from uncultured Phocaeicola sp., assembly GCA_964488405.1. Lineage (GTDB taxonomy): Bacteria > Bacteroidota > Bacteroidia > Bacteroidales > Bacteroidaceae > Phocaeicola. Next base: position 15,764 of record CAZAUU010000008.1, on the reverse strand, counting down.
ATAAAGTCGGCTCCCGAATACATGGAAAGGATGGAGGCTTTCTTGATGTTTGATGCTGACCCCAATGCGCCGGTTTCCAGGATAACTTTCAGCCGTTTTTCCCCGCACACCTCTTTCAGCTCTTGGATTTCGTCGCACATGCCTTCGTAGTCTCCACACAAGAACTTGCCCACGGGGAGTACGATGTCTATTTCATCGGCACCGGCATGCAACGCCATGGCGGTTTCTGCTACCTTTACTTCCATAAAGGTCTGTGAGGAGGGAAATCCGCCCGACACGCAGGCGATTTTGACTCCGTCGGCTTCCAATGTATCGTTGACAATCTCCGCCATGTTGGGGTAGACACAAATGGCGGCCACATTGTCCAGCTCCGGGTATTTGTCGACAAAGTCGTTGACGTGTTGTGTAAATGCCAGGACACCTGGTTCGTTGTCTGTGCATTTCAGGGTAGTGAGGTCGATGCAGTGGAGCAGGAATTTCTTCACTTCGAGGGTGTTGTTTTCCTCCAGGTGATGCTCGATAATCCGGGCGGTTTTCTTTGCGATGTCTTCATCGTTCAGCTCTGTGTTGTACTTGCCCAATGCCGTTTCGTATTTGCTGGGTCGCTGTAGGTTCTCGTTGTATTCCATATAATTATAGTTTATAATGGTTGTAATTTGGGGTTGTTCTTATGTCTAAGTTTGTCCCGGTCGGTTTTCTTCTTTAGGTTGGCCAGAAAAGCTTCGGTCAGGTCTGTGCCTGTCTGGTTGGCAAGGCAACACAACACCCAGAGTATATCGGCCATCTCATCGCCCAGATTGTCTTTCTCGCCGGTCTTGAATGACTGGTCTCCGTATTTCCGTGCCATCACTCGTGCCAGTTCGCCCACTTCTTCGGTCAGTACTGCCATGTTGGTCAGTTCGCTGAAATAACGTATGCCGTATTCCTTTATCCAATCGTCTACGGCCTGTTGTGCCTCTTTTAATGTCATGGTTGTTTTTTCATTCTTTGTTTTTCGTGTCCATGCAAATGGTTACGGGACCGTTGTTCAGCAGTTCCACTTGCATGTCGGCTCCGAATTCGCCTGTACCGGGCTGTTTGCCCAAGGCAATGCCTATTTCGTTGCAGAAATACTCGTAGATGGGAATAGCCGTTTCGTGTCCTGCGGCGCGGATATAGGACGGGCGGTTGCCCTTTTTGGTCGAAGCCATCAGGGTGAATTGGCTGACGACCAATATTTCGCCTCCTGTGTCCAGGATGGATTTGTTCATGATGCCGTTTTCGTCATCGAATACGCGCAGGTTGACTATTTTCTTGCACAGCCAGTCGGCGTCTTCCCGGCGGTCGGCTTCTTCAATGCCAAGCAAGACGAGAAAGCCTTCCTTAATAGCCGATTTACACGTCCCGTTGATAGTGACCGATGCATGGCTTACACGTTGGATTACTACTCTCATATCGGTTTCTTAGATTTTTCGCAAAAATAATGATTCTTGTTCAATTGTCTTGCATAAAACCAGACGAACTCTTATATTTACCGGTAGGGGTAAGTATTATTTATGTTTATTGTTATGAATGTGAAACATTTGTTAGTTGGAGCCTGTGCACTATTGGCGGCGCAAGGTGGCATAGCCCAGCCTTTGACGCAAGAGGAGAAACAGAGATTGATTGTAACGACTGATTTGGGAGGAATGGATCCCGATGACATACAATCAATGATTCATTTGTTGGTATGCTCGAATGTGATTGATATCGAAGGGTTGGTCAGTTCGCAGGTATGGATGGACGAACCGGATAAGACCGAGAAAATAGAAGAAGTCGTTCGGTGGTTCGGAGAAGTCCTGCCGCGCTTGAAGAGGCATGCGGCAGGCTATCCTGATTTGGACTATCTATTGTCGTTGGTCAAACGGGGACAAGCAAAATCGAATATGGATGGAGTAGGCGAAGGCAAGGATTCTCCCGGTTCGGAACTGATTATATCAGCCGTAGATAAGGCTGGTGATAATCGTCCGGTTTGGATAGCTGCATGGGGAGGTATGAACACCGTAGCGCAAGCTGTATGGAAAGTGAAACATACCCGGACCGAAAAAGAGCTTGAACGTTTCTTGCATAAGCTGCGTGTATATGATGTGTTGGGGCAAGATGATGCCGGAGCGTGGCTTGCCCGCAATTTTCCCGAGATTGTGTATATCCGCAACAAGGAAGTGTATGGATGGGCACCGTCTGATGAATGGACAGACAAACATATCCAGCAGTGCATGCCTTTGGGAGCATATTATCCCGACCGGATATGGGCGACGGAAGGCGACAGCCCTTCTTTTTTGTACGTGTATGCCAACGGGTTGAATGTTCCCGATAGTTTGGACTATGGAGGATGGGGAGGGCGATTCTCCAAGGAAAAGACAATTGGTATACGTGGTATGGATTTCATTGAAAAAAGCGGAAAGGATGAAACACAATATGACCCTTATGGCATGTATGCAAGTACGTCCGAAGGTGTAGGGAACATAAACAAATGGCGTCAGCAGATATGGAATGATTTTGCGGCACGTATGGCATGGACCGCTACAGACAAGTTTGAAGAAGCCAACCACCATCCGGTGGCGGCATTGAATGGAGATAAATCTTTACGTTGTATGTTCTGTGTGGTGAAAGCCGGAGAAACGTTGCGCTTTGATGCCTCTGCTTCGGAGGATGCCGATGGAGATGTTTTGCATTACCATTGGGAGGTGTATGAAGCTCCCAGTACGTACAAAGGCTTTGTGCACTTGGATGGAAATGCTTCGCCCCAATGCACTTTGCAGGTTCCGGCAGATGCTTCAGGTAAAAGCATCCATTTGATTTTGGAAGTTACGGATAGCGGTACACCGGCATTGACGGCATATCGGAGGGTGGTGTTGAACGTAAAATGATTTTTCCGCTTCCCGGCAAGTTACGAGAGGCGGAAAATGTAGTTTGTCGCTTATTGCGCAGGCTTGTCTTGCAAGGCATTTTTGATGGCTTGGGCTACGCTCATCCCCACCACTTCGGCAAGTTCTTCCATCGGGGCTTTTCTGATTCGCGCCACGCTCTTGAATTTTCTCAGCAAGGCCGTCTTGCGTTTTGGACCAATGCCCGGGATGTGGTCTAATGCCGATGCCACTTGGCTCTTGCTCCGTTTGTCGCGGTGGAACGTAATGGCAAAACGGTGCACTTCGTCCTGTATGTTTTCTAACAGGTGGAAGAGGGGAGTACCCTGTTTCAGCCCGATGTTCATAGGGGGGAAGCCGAACAGTATTTCGGATGTGCGGTGGCGGTTGTCTTTGGCAAGTCCGGCTATGGGAATGTGCAGGTGCAGTTCGTCTTCGATGACTTTGCGTACCACTTCCATTTGCCCTTTTCCCCCATCGGTCAGAATAAGGTCGGGCAATTCCCCCTGCTCTTCGATAATTCGTGTGTAACGGCGCCTGACCACTTCCTGCATCGATGCGTAATCATCCGGACCTGTCACCGTCTTGATGTTGTATTTGCGGTAGTCTTTCTTGCTGGGACGTGCTTTCTTGAACACTACACAAGCTGCAACGGCATCTGAACCTTGTATGTTGGAGTTGTCGAAACATTCGATGTGGTAGGGCATTCTGTCCATCTGCAGTTGTGCCTGGATTTCTTTCAGCAAACGTACGTTCCGTTGTTCTGGGTTTAACTTCTCCGCCTGCTTTAGCCGGTCTGCTTTGTATTGCTTCACGTTCAGGATGGAAAGATCCAGTAGGTGTTTCTTTTCACCCCGTTGCGGAATGGTAAACGTTACGCCTTTTATCTCCAAATCCAGTTCGAAGGGGATGATGATTTCCTTCGAGTGGCTTTTGTAACGCTCGCGCATTTCCACGAGCCCCATTCCCAACAGCTCTTCTTTGCTTTCGTCCAACCGTTTTTTATATTCGAATGTGAATGCTTGGTTGATGCATCCGTTGGTGATGTGCAGGTAATTGATGTATGCCGAGTTCTCTTCCACTTCGATAGCGAATACGTCGATGTTGTGGAGCACCGAGCTGACCACTTCGCTTTTTGCCCGGTAGTTTTCTATCAGTTCGTATTTCTCCTTCAGCTTTTGCGCCTCTTCGAACCTCATCTCTTCGGCAAGCGACTTCATTTCCTTCATCAGTGCCTGGCTTACCTTCTGTGTGTTCCCTTTCAGGATTTCTTTGACGGCTGCTATGTTTGCCATGTATTCCTCGTGTGTCTGGAGTCCGGTGCAAGGACCTTTGCAGTTTTTGATGTGAAATTCCAGGCACACGTGGAACTTGTTTGCCTGTATGTTTTCCAGGGTCAGTGCATGGTGGCAGGTGCGGAGCGGATACAGTTTTTTTATCAGTTCCAGCATGGCTTGCATGGAAGGGTAGTGGCTGTAAGGACCGAAGTAGGCGGAACCGTCCCGTACGGGTTTGCGGGTCTTGAACACACGTGGAAAGTATTCGTTGCTTACGCAGATGGAAGGGTAACTTTTATCGTCTTTCAACAGGACATTGTAGCGCGGCTTATACTTCTTGATGAGGTTATTTTCCAATAAGAGCGCGTCTTCTTCCGTATTGACCACAATGTAACGTATGTCTGCAATCTTGCGTACGAGGATACGGGTTTTTGCCGAGTGGTGATCTTTTGAGAAGTACGAATAAACGCGGCGTTTCAGGTTTTTCGCTTTCCCCACGTAGATGATCGTGCCTTCGTCATTCAGGTATTGGTAGATACCCGGACTGGCAGGCAGGTTCATTACAATGCCCCGTAGGTATTCGTTTGTTCTCAGTTTGTCCATTAGGCGTTGGGGTTTAGGGTTCTCAGGTTTGTTCCCTGCAGGGGATGGCAGAGAACTGCCTGCTTGGCATTATAGCCGGAGGAGGGTGGTGATTTCTATATCTTCGGTGAAGGCTTTTCTCCCGTTCAGTTCTTCCAGCTCGATTACGAAGTTCACGTAGGCTTGTTTCACTCCGCAGTGTTTCACCAGCCGGCAGGCTGCCGCCATGGTGCCTCCTGTGGCAAGCAGGTCGTCATGGAGCAATACCACATCACCCTCTTCGATGGCATCCCGGTGTATCTGAATGGTATCAGTGCCGTATTCTTTGGCATAGGTTTCTTCCATCACTTCGGCGGGAAGCTTGCCTGGTTTGCGTGCCATGATGAATCCTGCGCCTAATCGTGCTGCCAGGGCACCTCCTAAGATGAAGCCCCTTGACTCGATGCCGATTACTTTGGTGATGCCCTTGTCCTTGTATATCTCGTAAAGCTCGTCGATGAGGCCCTGCAAGCATTCGGCATTTTTGAAGAGGGTGGTCACGTCGTAGAACAAAATTCCTGGCATGGGAAAATCTTGGATTTCCCTCAGATTCTTTCTCAATGTTTCTTTATTCATATCCAGTTGTTTATATGGGTTGCTTAAACTTGTTGTTTCACGTGAAACATGCCGCCTTTATCTGCCCAGCAGGACAAGAAGCACGTTGATGTCGCTTGGTGAGATGCCGGGAATACGGCTTGCCTGTGCCAGGGTTTCCGGGTCTACCTTGGCAAGCTTTTGCCGGGCTTCGGTGGAAATGGAATTCAGGTTGGCATAATCAAACTTGCCTTTTATCTTGATGGCTTCCAGCCGGTGGATTTTGTCGGCTATTATCCGTTCGCGGTCGATGTATCCTTTATACTTGACCTGCACCTCTGCCGCTTCGATGATTTCTTCTTTGCATCCGTTTATCTTGTCCAACTCGGTGCGGAAAGCAGGGAGGTAGGGAGCAATGTTGCCAATGGTGATTTGTGGACGCTCCAGCAAGTCTATCAGCTTGCACCCGTGGCTCAGTCTTGCTGTGCCTAAGTCCTCCAGGACATCATTGATGGAATCGGCCTTGACAGAATAGCTTTTGGCAAATTCCACAATCCGGTTCACCTCCTCGCGTTTGCGGCATAGCGAATTGTAACGGTCGCGCCTGGCAAGTCCGATCTGATAGGCACGTTCGGTAAGGCGCATGTCCGCATCGTCCTGACGGAGCAGGATGCGGTATTCGGCACGCGAGGTGAACATGCGGTACGGCTCGTCCACGCCTTTGGTCACCAGGTCGTCTATCAGTACGCCAATGTATGCTTCATCGCGTCCCAATACGAAAGGCTTTCCTCCCGTGCAGTTCTGATGTGCGTTGATGCCGGCTATGATGCCTTGTCCGCCTGCTTCCTCATAGCCGGTGGTGCCGTTTACCTGTCCGGCAAAGAACAGGTTTTTCACGATTTTCGATTCCAGGGTATGCCGCAGTTGGGTAGGGTCGAAGTAATCGTATTCGATGGCATATCCCGGGCGGTAAGCTACCACGTGGCGGAAACAGGGAATCTTGCGCAAGGCGGCAAACTGGATCTCTATGGGGAGCGAAGACGAAAATCCGTTCAGATAAAACTCCTCCGTGGATTCGCCTTCCGGCTCTAAAAAGAGCGGGTGTTGCTCCCTTTCGGGGAAAGTCACGATTTTTGTTTCGATGCTGGGACAATAGCGCGGGCCGATGCTTTGTATCTGCCCGTTGTAAAGAGGGGAGTCATCGAGTCCGCTCCGCAGGACGGCATGCGCTTCCTCATTCGTGTAACATGTCCAGCACCGTAGTTGTTTCAGCGGACGGGGTTCTTCCATGAAGGAGAAGCGGTGAAAATCATTTTCCCCGTCTTGTGCCTCCATCAGCGAGAAGTCCACGCTCCGCCCATCGATGCGTACGGGAGTACCTGTCTTCATACGTCCGGCGGTGATACCGTGGCGGGTTATCGATTCAGTAAGGCGGTACGAGGCAGGTTCGGAACACCGTCCTCCTGCCTGCATTTTGCGGCCGATATGCATCACGCCGTTCAGGAAAGTGCCCGCGGTGAGGATGACGCAACGGGCGTGGAAGGTCACGCCCCAGCAGGTGGATACGCCCTTCACTTCTCCGTCTTCCACCAGAAGCTCTTCTACGGTATCTTGCCAGATATGCAGGTTCGGGATGCCTTCTAATATCTTGCGCCATGTCCAGATGAATTTTGCACGGTCGCATTGGGCACGCGGGCTCCACATCGCCGGGCCTTTCGAACGGTTCAGCATCCGGAATTGGATGGAAGTGCGATCTGTCACGATACCCATGTATCCTCCCAAGGCGTCGATTTCCCTTACGATTTGTCCTTTGGCGATGCCACCCACAGCCGGATTGCAACTCATTTGGGCAATCTTGTTCATGTCCATGGTGATGAGGCAGGTCTTCGAACCTAAATTGGCGGATGCTGCCGCAGCCTCGCATCCGGCATGTCCTGCCCCGATTACTATCACGTCGTACTTGAAATCCATTCGTCGCCTGATTTTGATATGTGTTGCAAAAGTACGAAATTTTGGCGTGTTACTGAATGGGATGGCGGAAAAAAGAGCGGCACCGCGTCAGTCCGTTCCTTTCCGCAGGGCAAGTGCTCTGTCTTCGGCAGCTTCCATGATTTCGCGTTCGCCCGGGCCTTTGTCGTTGATGCCGCACAGATGCAGGATGCCGTGGATGATGACACGATAGAGTTCGTTTTCGTAGCTGGTTCCGAATTTTTCGGCGTTGGTGCGCACGGTGTCAAGACTGATGAAGAGGTCGCCTGCGATGCGGTTCCCTTTGGTATAGTCGAATGTGATGATATCGGTATAATAGTCGTGCTGCAGGTACTGGCGGTTCACTTCCAATATCTTCTCGTCCGAACAGAAGATGTAGGCTATTTCTCCCGTCTTTTTTCCATACGATGCCGCCACGTCTTTTATCCATTCCGTGGTCTCTTTTTTCTTGATGGGTGGCATTTCCACCCCTTCGCATTGGTAGGTTATCATACGTTTCAGTTTAGAAAAACAGGTAACAGATGAATATCGCGGCAAGGATGCCGGCCAGGTCGGCCAGCAATCCGCAGGGTACGGCATGGCGGGTACGCGAGATGCCCACGCTGCCGAAGTAAACCGCAAGGATGTAGAACGTGGTGTCGGTAGAGCCTTGGAACACGCAGGCAAGGCGTCCGGCAAACGAGTCGGCTCCATAGGTGTTCATGGCATCCACCATCATGCCCCGTGCGCCGCTTCCGCTCAGGGGTTTCATCAGGGCAGTGGGCAGGGCGCCTACGAATCCGTTGTCGATTCCGCACCAGTCCACCATACGGGCAATGCCTTCTATCAGGTAATCCATGCAGCCTGCTGCGCGGAACACGCCGATTGCCACTAACATCGCCACTAGGTAGGGGATGATGCGCACGGCGGTGGCGAAGCCTTCCTTGGCTCCCTCGACAAAGGTGTCGTACACATTGATTTTTTTCCGTATGCCTGCTGCAATGAATCCGGTGATGATGGCAAACAGCAGCACGTTGGCTGCCGTGGTGGAGTAGAGGTCTATCTGCTTTTGCGGCAAGGTGCTGAAAAACCAGATGACACATGCGATGAACAGGCTTGTGCCTCCTAAGAAAAGCAGGACTGTCCGATTCAGCAGGTTGATGCGCTGGTAGAAGCTTACGGCGATGATGCCGGCAAGGGTGGAGAAAAAGGTGGCGAGCAGGAGCGGCACAAAGACATCGGTGGGTTGTGCTGCGCCGAGCTGAGCGCGGTACATCATGATGCTGATGGGGATGATGGTCAGTCCCGAAGTGTTGAGCACCAAAAACATGATCATCGGGTTGCTTGCCGTGTTTTTCTTCGGGTTCAGCTTTTGCAGTCCCTCCATGGCTTTCAGACCGAGCGGCGTGGCGGCATTGTCTAACCCCAACATGTTGGCGGCAAGGTTCATGAAGATGCTTCCCGTCACGGGGTGTCCTTTCGGGATGTCGGGAAAGAGCTTGCAGAACAGGGGACTGAGCAGGCGCGAAAGCATGCCGATTACGCCTCCTTGCTCGCCGATGCGCATGATGCCCATCCACAGGGCAAGCACACCTGTCAGTCCCAATGAGATTTCGAAGGCGGTCTTTGACGTGTCGAAGGTGGAACTGATAATGGCTGGAAACACGTCTGTGTCGCCAAATGCCAAAAGCCTGACGCACGCCACAATGAACGCCGTCAGGAAGAAAGCGATCCAAATATAATTCAGAACCATGGAGGTGTCTTTATTAAGTGCTTATTCTTTTTCCGTCGGGCAAAAGTAAAGATTTTATTCGGGAAATGGTAACTTTGTAGCGATGAAATCTGTTCGGATGCGGTATATTCGCCGGGCGGTGCTTGCCTTTCTTTTCATCGGGATAGAGGTGTGCCGTCGGATTCCCGGTGCCGGAGAGTGGTACGCACGGGAAGTCTACCCACTTGTGTCCTTTCTTCTTTCGGGTGTGGCGGCGGCGGTTCCTTTTTCGCTTTGCGAAGTGGTGGTGGTCGGGGCTTTTCTTTTCTTGGTGGCTTATCCGTTGGTGGCGCGTCATCGGAAGAAAGCATGGCGTGTCATAGCCGGCATCGAGGTGGAGGTGGTGCTTTGGATATATGTCTGGTTTTACTGGGGCTGGGGCATGAATTATTTCCGCGATGATTTCTTTGTGCGTTCTGGGGTGGAGCGCGTCCCGTATGGGGACGAACGGTTCCGCAGTTTTGCCTACGGGTTTGCTGACAGTTTGAATGCCGCCTACCGGATGAGGGGGGCATGTACGGAGGAAGAAACCCGGAGGGAAGTCAAGCGCGTTTACGCGGAAATCCCCGTGCGGTTTGGTCTGGCTGTCCCCCGGGGTTTCCAGCAGCCCAAACGTTCACTGGTCAACGGGCTTTACTCCAAAGTGGGAGTGCTGGGTTCTATGGGTCCGTTTTTCGATGAGTCGTATGTGAATCACGGGTTGCTCCCGGAGCAATACCCGTTTACCTACGCACACGAGCTTTCCCACCTGCTTGGGGTAAGTGTCGAGGCGGAAGCTAACTTCTGGGCTTATCAGGTATGTATCCGTTCTACGAACAGCTTCGTGCGCTATTGCGGATATTTCGGCTTGTTACCTTATATATATAGGGATGCACGCGTATTATTGGACGAAGCGGACTTCAAGGCATGGGCGGAGCGTATCGACCCGGAAGTGATACGGATGCGGAGAAGGCAGGAAGCATATTGGGAGGCACGCTATAGTCGCTTGCTGGGGAAGATGCAGGATGTCGTCTACGACTGGTACTTGAAAGGCAACCGCATCCCGTCGGGGAGGAAAAACTACGGTGAGGTGGTTGCCATGATACTGGCTCTGCCCGACGGATGGGAGGAATAGGGCTGTCAGAAATTGCGGATTTGTGCCCTCGTGCAGGATACTTCCTGATTTTTCGATTCTCGGAAGCCCGGATGTGTGCTTGCTTGTGCCCGAAACTTTCTTTGTGTCACTCTTGAGGCGGTATAGGAGTGTTTATTCTTCCTTTTTGATACTTTTTTCTATTTTATACGGTCTTTTTGTTGTTTCTGCTTGTGGAGGATTCTGTCCTCTTCTGGAAGATTATCGGCGGTGGGAATGAGTTTTGATAAAAAAGTAGTATCTTTACACTCAAATAGAATAGATATTGTAATGAAAAATGGCCATTATCATTAAGAAAGTAAGTTCGAAGAAAGAGTTGAAAACCTTTATCCGGTTCAATTACGAATTGTATAAAGGGAATCCTTATTCCGTACCCGATCTGTACGATGATATGTTGCATACCTTCAGCCCGAAAAAGAACGCGGCATTCGAGTTTTGTAAAGCGGATTACTTTCTTGCCTATAAGGAAGGTAAAGTAGTGGGTAGGGTAGCGGCGATTATCAACCATCGCGCCAATGCGACGTGGAACAAGAAAGAAGTCCGCTTCGGGTGGATAGACTTCATCGATGATTTGGAAGTGTCCAAGGCGTTGCTCGATACGGTGGCACGCTGGGGGAAGGAGCAGGGCATGGAAGCCATGGTAGGGCCGCTGGGGTTTACCGACATGGATGCGGAAGGCATGCTTGTGGAAGGCTACGACCGGCTAAGTACGATGTCTACCATCTATAATTATCCCTACTATCCGCAACATCTGGAACAATTGGGCTTTGAGAAGGAAACCGACTGGGTGGAGTTCAGGCTGACCGTTCCAGACAAGTTGCCCGACAAGTTTGTACGCATTTCGGAAATCATCCTTCAGAAGTACAAGCTGAAAATCAAGAAACTGAAACGGAAGGAAATCAAGAAGCAGAATTACGGGCAGAAGATTTTCGACCTTATCAACGAAGCCTATGCGCCGCTGTATGGCTATTCGAAGATGACGCAGGAACAGATAAACCAGTATGTGAAGATGTATTTGCCACTGTTGGATCTCCGTATGGTGTCGCTGGTGGAAGACGAGAACGGGGAGCTGGTGGCGGCGGGCGTGTCGATGCCTTCGCTTTCGGAAGCGTTGCAGAAGGCGAAGGGTAAGATGTTCCCTTTCGGATGGTATCACTTGTTGAAAGCTCTTTTTTTCAGGAAGGCGGAAGTGCTCGACCTCCTGCTGGTGGGCGTAAAGCCGGAATACCAGAACAAGGGTGTCAATGCTTTGCTGTTCTACGACCTTGTGCCCATATACCAGAAAATGGGCTTCAAATATGGCGAGAGTAATCCCGAACTGGAAATGAACAAGAAGGTCCAGTCGCAATGGAGCGCGTTCGAATCCGTGCAGCACAAGCGCCGCCGTGCTTACAGGAAGTGCCTGTAAGGTTTCGGGTATGCCATGATTTAACCCCAAAAAATTAAAACCAGATGGAAGAAAACGGACAATTACAACCTGTGGCTTCCTATACGGAAGAGAACATCCGCCATTTGAGCGACATGGAGCATGTGCGTACCCGGCCGGGAATGTATATCGGGCGTTTGGGTGATGGGTCGCAAGCGGAAGACGGCATTTATGTCCTGCTGAAAGAAGTGGTAGACAACAGCATAGACGAGTTCAAGATGGGAGCCGGGAAGCAAATCGACATCCGGCTGGAAGACAATTTGCGCGTATCGGTACGCGACTACGGCCGGGGCATTCCCTTGGGTAGCCTGGTGGATGCCGTCTCGATGTTGAACACAGGAGGCAAGTATGATACGAAGGCGTTCAAGAAAAGCGTCGGACTGAACGGCGTCGGGGCAAAGGCAGTCAATGCCCTGAGCACACGGTTCGTGGCACGCAGCGTGCGCGATGGACAGATGCGCGAGGCTGTGTTCGAACGGGGAAACCTGGTGGGCGACTCCACGGGACCGACAGAGGAACGGAACGGCACTTTCATCTTTTTCGAACCGGACAGCACCTTGTTCCTGAACTACCGCTTCCGTCCGGAATTCATCGAAACCATGCTTCGCAATTATACCTACCTGAATACGGGGCTTTCCATTTACTATAACGGGAACAGGATTATCAGCCGCAACGGGCTGGAAGACCTCCTGAACGACAACATGACTGCACCGGGGCTATACCCCATTGTGCACCTGACGGGTGAGGACATCGAGATTGCCTTTACGCATACGGCCCAGTACGGCGAGGAATATTATTCGTTCGTCAACGGACAGCATACCACGCAGGGAGGCACGCATCAAAGCGCGTTCAAGGAACACATAGCGCGTACCATCAAGGAGTTTTACGGGAAAAACCTGGAATACCAGGACATCCGCAACGGACTGGTGGCGGCGATAGCCGTCAATGTCATCGAGCCGACCTTCGAGAGCCAGACCAAAATCAAGTTGGGTTCGCTGGTCATGGCGCCCGAAAAGGATTCGGAAGGGCAGCCTTATCCGCTTTCGGGGATCAGTGTCAACAAGTTCGTGGGCGATTTCGTGAAGGGGAACGTGGACAATTTCCTCCACAGGCATCCGGATGTGTCGGAGGTGATGTGGCATAAAATCCAGGAGTCGGAAAAGGAGCGCAAGGCAATAGCTGGGGTCACCAAAATGGCACGCGAGCGTGCGAAGAAGGCAAACCTGCATAACCGTAAGTTGCGCGATTGCCGTATCCACCTGAACGATGCGAAGGGAGGACGCAAGGACGAGGAGAACGACCCGCGTCTGGAAAGCTCCATCTTCATCACCGAGGGTGATTCGGCAAGCGGTTCCATCACGAAGAGTCGCGATGTGAACACGCAGGCGGTGTTCAGCTTGCGCGGAAAGCCACTGAATTCCTACGGACTGACCAAGAAGGTGGTGTACGAAAACGAGGAGTTCAACCTTCTTCAGGCTGCCTTGAACATCGAGGACGGACTGGACGGGCTGAGGTATAACAAGGTGATTGTGGCGACCGATGCCGATGTGGACGGCATGCATATCCGCCTGCTGATGGTCACGTTTTTCCTGCAGTTCTTTCCGGACCTGATCAAGAAGGGGCATGTCTACATCCTGCAGACCCCCTTGTTCCGTGTGCGGAACAGGAAGAAGGGGGTCTATGAGACCATCTATTGTTATTCGGAAGAAGAACGCCAGGCTGCCATCGCAAAGCTGGCACCGAATCCGGAAATCACCCGCTTCAAAGGGTTGGGGGAGATTTCGCCTGATGAGTTCCGGCACTTCATCGGCAAGGACATGCGCCTGGAGCAGGTGACTTTGCGCAAGACCGATGCCGTGGGAGAGATGCTGGAGTTCTATATGGGCAAGAACACCATGGAACGCCAGAACTTTATCATCGACAACTTGGTGGTGGAAGAAGACTTGGTTGAGGGTATGGACGGTAATAAGGTGGACGGATGAAAAAAGCGATATTCCCGGGGACGTTCGACCCCTTTACAATCGGACATTATTCGGTAGTGAAACGTGCGCTGACTTTCATGGATGAAGTCATCATCGGCATTGGCGTGAACGAAAGGAAGCATACCTGGTTCCCCACCGGGAAGCGGGTGCGGATGATAGAGAAGCTGTACGCGGATGAGCCGCGCGTGTGTGTGGAAGCCTACGACGGGCTGACGGTGGATTTTGCCACAAGGCGTGGGGCGGGGTTCATCATACGCGGCATCCGCACGGTGCACGATTTCGAGTACGAAGAGACCATAGCCGACATCAACCGCAAGCTGGCGGGCATCGAGACCATCCTGCTCTTTACCGAGCCGGAACTTACCTCTGTCAGCTCCACCATCGTGCGCGAGCTGTTGCGGTACGGCAAGGACGTGGCATCCTTTTTGCCTGCCGGCCTGGATATGGACGTGTGAAACGCATTTCTTTTATAATAATTAGATAATAAGTATGAGACATCGTTTGTGGATAACATGGGCGGGGTGTATGCTTCTGGCATTTCCTGCCGGTGCGCAGAACAGGAAGTTGTTTGATTCTCCTTCGCGCAAGTTGCAGTTGGCGGAGTTTGCCATTGCCAACCTCTACGTGGATGAGGTGGACGAAGGCAAGTTGGTGGAAGATGCCATCATCGGCATGTTGAAAGAACTCGACCCGCATTCCACCTATTCCGACCCCGAAGAGGTGAAAAGTCTGAACGAGCCGTTGCAGGGCAACTTCGACGGGATTGGCATCCAGTTTAATATGGTTACAGACACGCTGTTCGTGATACAGCCCGTGTCGGGAGGACCTTCCGAGAAAGCGGGCATCCTGGCGGGCGACCGCATCATCGAAGTGGACGACACGCCGATAGCCGGCGTCAAAATGAGCACGGACGACGTGATGCGCCGCCTGAGGGGCAAGCGTGGTACGAAGGTCAATGTCAAGGTGATGCGCCGGGGGGTGGAAGGGTTGATACCTTTCACCATCACGCGCGACAAGATTCCCGTCTACAGCCTCGATGCTTCCTATATGGTGAACGACCGCATCGGGTATATCCGTGTCAACCGTTTTTCCGCCACGACGGGCAAAGAGTTTGCCGATGCCTTGCGCCGCCTGCGGAAAGCCGGCATGCAGGACCTGGTCCTCGATCTGCAGGGGAATGGCGGGGGCTATCTGGATGCGGCCATCAGCCTTGCCAACCAGTTTCTCGACAACAGGCAGCTGATAGTCTATACCGAGGGGCGGCGTAACCCGCGTGCCGAATTTAAGGCGGAGGGCAACGGGGAGTTCCGCAGCGGGCGTGTGGCGGTGCTGGTCGATGAGTTTTCGGCTTCGGCAAGCGAGATTGTCACCGGTGCCATACAGGATTGGGACAGGGGAGTCGTGGTGGGAAGGCGCACCTTCGGGAAAGGCCTGGTGCAGCGGCCGGTCGATTTGCCCGACGGTTCCATGATCCGTCTCACCGTGGCACGCTACTATACTCCGTCGGGACGCTGCATACAGAAGCCGTATGAGAGTATCGAGCAGTATAACCGCGACCTGATAGACCGTTACAACCGGGGCGAAATGTTGAGCGCCGACAGCATACATTTCCCCGATTCGTTGAGGTACACGACGCTGCGCCTGGGACGCACCGTGTATGGCGGGGGAGGCATCATGCCCGATTATTTCGTGCCCGTGGATACTACCTTCTATACAGGCTATTACCTTGCCCTGCGCGACAAGGGCGCCATTGTGCAGCAGAACCTCAAGTGGGTGGACGCACACCGTGCGGAATGGCTCGCCACGTACAGGGATTTCCGCCATTTCGACCGGGATTTCGAAATCACGCCCGGCATGCTGGACGAGCTGAGGCAGCTGGGCGAGACGCTCGGCATCCCCTTCGATGAAGGGCAATACGAGGTTTCCCTTCCCCTCATCCGTGCCCAGCTGAAGGCCCTGATAGCCCGCGACCTTTGGGACATGAACGAATATTTCTGTGTCATCAACCGTTTGAACGGTAGCCTGAACAAGGCAGTCGAACTGCTTGGGCAGCCGGAAGAGGATTTCCTGAAGCACAGGTAATCTCCCTCGTATCGTTCCTCCATTGCTGTTCGCAGCACGGAGGAATAAGTTCTTTCGGTATGCAGCCATAAAACACAAAAAAGCGG
>CAZAUU010000007.1:0-54871 GCA_964488405.1 uncultured Phocaeicola sp. | reverse complement strand
ACTTGTCTCCACGTTTGTCTTGGAAACGTTCGTATGGGTTCTCCTTGATAAGTCCGAGACGGAAAGCCTCATTCACATATGCCTTAAAGCGTTTATGGTAATTGTGTAAGGCTGCCTGGCTTCTTACGATTGGTTTCCCTTTGGTAGTGTAAGTTTGTTCTTCTCTCAGGAAAAGATCAAACTGATAGATGTGTTGCAGAGTTATATCATCAAAGGTCTTGAATTTACCAAACCGTTCCAAAGCTTTATAGGTGGTAAAATGCCCCTTACGTGTGCCTTCACGAAGTGGACGGTTGTTTATACGTTCCCTAAGCCACGCCATGAAATTACGGCGGTTGCCACCATCTGTGCTAAGATAGGTTTTGAATTGGGCAATGGTCATATCATCCTTATTCACCTGCATAGCAATAAGGATATGCTCAAATTTGGTTATTCGCTTTTGAATTTCCTCGTTGATGATAACGGCACGTGGATGATTGACAACAATTCCATTCTCCCATTGGGTGAGAGTAACACTATGCCCTGAATGGAAATAACAGCGTTCTCGTTGGAGGCACACAACGATTTCGATTGCTCCTGCCACTGTTTCCGTGGCTTTCTTCTTTCGGTTGAAGAATAATCTAATGTACTTGCTCATAATGGTAACACATTTGTGAGTTTGGTAACACAGCTACGGTAACACAAAACCCGTCCTAAATCGACTTTTTATGTCCTACTATGTCCCATTCACTCGTTTTTTTAATGGTGATACCACGGAGTGAATCAATCAAAATGAGCGTTAACTCATTGAATATCAGTAAAAGTTCTGATATAAAAGAAAAAGGTCCTCATTGCTGAAGACCTCTTCCTGGTGATCCAGCTGGGGCTCGAACCCAGGACCCCAACATTAAAAGTGTTGTGCTCTACCTGCTGAGCTACTGAATCCCGTTTGCATATCTTTTTCTGATTGCGAGTGCAAAGGTATATGTTTTTTTTGAATCCGCAAAAGAAACAAAAGGAAAAATGTGATTTTCTTCTTACATTGGCTTAATAATAGTCAATAAACCTTTGGCGAATTGACAAATTTTTGTTTTTTGCTTATTTTTGGCAAAATATTTGTACGTAACAGTTTAAAGAATATACTTATGTATTGGATTTTATTTATTGGGATTGCCATTATCAGCTATGTAGTACAGGCCAACTTAAAGAACAAATTCGAACGTTATTCACGTCTGGTGTTGAACAACGGGATAACAGGACGCGAAATTGCAGAAAAAATGTTGCGTGACAACGGAATTTATGATGTGCGGGTCACCAGTACATCGGGTATGTTGACCGACCACTACAATCCAGCGAATAAAACAGTCAATCTGAGTGAAGGGGTGTATAATACGTGCAGCATTGCTGCGGCTGCCGTGGCGGCACACGAATGTGGCCATGCCGTGCAACATGCACGTGCTTATGCGCCGCTTCAGATGCGTTCGGCACTGGTTCCGGTAGTGCAGTTTTCATCGTCTATCGTGCAATGGATATTGTTGGCGGGTATGTTTATGATCAATACTTTCCCCCAACTCCTGCTTATCGGAATCTGCCTTTTTGCGATGACAACCCTCTTCAGTTTTATTACTCTTCCGGTGGAAATCGATGCGAGCCGTCGGGCGTTGGTCTGGTTGCGGACGGCAGGAATCACCAATGCCTACAACCACACCCAGGCGCAGGATGCCCTGAAGTCGGCAGCATACACTTACGTGGTGGCAGCTTTAGGCTCTCTTGCTACATTGGTGTACTATATTCTGATTTTTACCAACCGCCGCGAATGATCCTGTCAAGACAAAAAACTTTGTGTTTTTGCGGCTGCACCTGTAAAAATAAGTAATTTTGCGCCGACAAATCTTAAAATCGATTTTTATTATGGCTACTAAACCCGGAATTCCGAAAGGAACCAGAGATTTTTCGCCCGTTGAAATGGCGAAACGCAATTATATATTCGATACCATCCGTGAGGTGTTTTCCTGCTATGGATTCGAGCAAATAGAGACACCTGCCATGGAAAACCTTTCTACCCTTATGGGCAAATATGGGGAAGAGGGAGACAAACTGCTGTTCAAGATACAAAATTCGGGCGACTATTTTGCGGGGTTGACCGACGAGGAACTTTTGGGGCGTAATGCAGCCAAGTTGGCAAGTAAATTCTGTGAAAAAGGTTTGCGCTATGACCTTACTGTACCTTTTGCACGCTACGTGGTAATGCACCGCGATGAACTGGCCTTCCCTTTCAAACGTTTCCAGATACAGCCGGTATGGCGTGCCGACCGTCCGCAGAAGGGGCGGTATCGTGAGTTTTATCAGTGCGACGCGGATGTGGTGGGAAGCAATTCACTCTTGAATGAAGTGGAGTTGGTGCAGATGGTAGATGCCGTGTTCCGCAAGTTTGGTATCCGGGTGGCCATCAAAATAAACAACCGCAAGATACTGAGTGGTATCGCCGAAATCATCGGCGAAGCGGATAAGATAGTGGATATTACCGTGGCTATAGATAAATTAGACAAAATCGGGATAGACAACGTCAATGCTGAACTTGCCTCGAAAGGCATCCCGCAAGATGCCATTGACAAGTTGCAGCCCATCATCCTGCTGGACGGGACCAATGAAGAGAAACTTGCCATTTTGGAGCAAACACTTTCCACAAGTGAAACGGGCATGAAAGGAATAGGGGAAAGCCGTTTTATCCTTGAAACCCTTTCCTGTCTCGGTATCCGTTCTCAGGTGGATCTCGACCTCACCCTTGCCCGTGGACTGAACTATTATACAGGGGCTATCTTTGAAGTGAAAGCACTTGATGTGCAGATAGGGAGCATCAGTGGAGGCGGAAGGTATGATAACCTGACAGGCGTTTTCGGTATGGAAGGTGTGTCAGGCGTAGGCATTTCGTTTGGTGCCGACCGCATTTATGACGTGTTGAATCAACTTGGCCTTTATCCCAAAGACACCTTGTCCCGTACGCAACTCCTCTTCGTTAACTTCGGTGAAAAGGAAGCCGCATACGTTCTTCCAATCCTTTCCCGGGTACGTGCTGCAGGTATCCGCGCCGAAATTTATCCTGACAGTGTAAAGATGAAAAAGCAGATGGGGTATGCCAATGACAAGTCCATTCCTTTCGTGGCGATTGCCGGGGAAAACGAGATGCACGAAGGCAAGCTGACGTTAAAGGATATGGCAACAGGCGGGCAGGTTCTGCTCACCCCCGATGAACTGATTGCCCAAATAAAGGTATGTTAATCCGCAGGTTCATTGTTTTGCAGGCGGGACGAAATGCGTTTCTTCGGAGTGATACCCAGTTCTTTCAGCATTTCCGCTTGACGGATGACGTTGCCTTTGCCTTCGGAAAGTTGGTTTAGTGCGGTATCATAAGCGGAAGAAGCCGATTTGAGTGTGTCGCCTATCCGTTCGAAAGTTTCGGTGAAACCCGCCAGCTTTTCGTAGAGTGCGGTGCCCCGGCGCACGATTTCCTGGATGTTTTTTTCCTGGTATTCGCGTTTCCAAAGATCCAGTGCCAGGCGGAGTGCGGCTATCAGATTCGTAGGGCTCATCAGCACCACTTTCTTGCGGTAGGCGTAATTCCAAAGATCGGAATCCGCCTGCAGCGCAAGTGCATACGCCGGTTCGTTGGGAACGAACATCATCACAAAGTCGAGTGCGGCAATATCGTAACCTGAATAGTCCTTGCTGCTTAATTCGTCAATGTGGGCACGTACCGATGCCAAATGTGCTTTCAGCCAACGGTTCCGTTCCTCTTGCGTGTCGCAAGCCACGTATGCGGCGTATGCCGTGAGCGACACCTTTGAATCGATAATCACATGACGGTTGTCGGGATATACCACCACCACGTCCGGCTGTAGACGCTGGCCGTTGGCGTTGCGGACCGGGTCGCCTTTTTCATCTTTCAGGAATTCCTGGCGGAAATATTCCTCTCCTTCGCGCAGCCCGGAGTTTTCTAAGATGGTTTCAAGTATCATCTCGCCCCAATCGCCTTGTACTTTCGAATTGCCTTTCAAGGCACGGGTCAGGTTGTTGGCATCGTCACTGATTTGTTTGTTCAGCTGCACCAATTCTTTGATGCGGTCTTCCAATGAAAAGCGTTGCTTGGATTCTTTGTCATATACTTCCTCCACGCGGTGTTTGAATTCCTTCAGGTTTTCTCCGAAAGGTTTCAGCAAGGCTGCCAGGCTCTCGGAGCTTTGGCGGTTGAGTGTTTCTGTCTTCTGGAGGAGAATCTTCTCGGCAATGTTTTCAAACTCCAGGTTAAGTCGTTTGTGCAGTTCTTCCGTTTCCTGCTTCTGCTCCTTTAGTTTTTCTTCCAGCCGGTGGCGTTCGGCATCCAGCATCTCCCGGGCATGGTTTTCCTGCATTTTCAGTTGGACTGCCAAAACGGCGTTTTTCCGTGCCGCCAGCAGCCAGCCTGCCATACCTCCCGCAATGAGTCCGGTTATTAGGAATATGATTTCCATAAATTTCCTTGTTATTATTTATGGGAGGCAAAGATAGTGTACGCAATGTAAAACTCCAAAGATTTGACTGACAAAGCGTGGAAAGGAAAGGCGCAGAAGTGGCAGACGCTTCATGACACATTGTCAGCCTGTCGGTTTGGCACGGTTTTGGCAGAGGGGAAAGTGCTTGCGTGGACAAGTGAATGTAAAATGTATAAACCATAAACATAAGTATTATGAATATTAAACCTTTAGCAGACAGAGTGCTGATTCTTCCAGCACCCGCAGAAGAAAAAACAATCGGCGGCATCATCATTCCCGATACCGCAAAAGAAAAACCGTTGCAAGGTGAGGTGGTTGCAGTAGGTAATGGAACGAAAGACGAAGAAATGGTTCTGAAAGCAGGCGACCGGGTATTGTACGGTAAATATTCGGGTACCGAAATCGAGCGCGAAGGGGTAAAATACCTGATTATGCGCCAGAGTGATGTACTCGCTGTGCTTGATTGATATTGACAAAAGGTAAAAACCGCAAACTAAGAAATTTAATAACAAACAATTATGGCAAAAGAAATACTTTTCAATATTGATGCCCGCGACCAGTTGAAGAAAGGCGTGGACGAATTGGCTAACGCCGTAAAAGTAACTTTGGGTCCGAAAGGACGTAACGTGATTATCGAGAAGAAATTCGGTGCTCCGCAGATTACGAAAGACGGTGTGACCGTAGCAAAGGAAATCGAACTGGCTGATGCGTTCCAGAATACGGGTGCGCAATTGGTTAAGTCGGTAGCTTCGAAGACGGGGGATGATGCAGGTGACGGTACTACTACGGCAACTGTTTTGGCTCAGGCTATCGTAGGAGTAGGTTTGAAGAATGTAACTGCCGGTGCCAATCCGATGGATTTGAAGCGCGGTATTGACAAAGCTGTTGCCAAGGTAGTCGATTCAATCAAGGCCCAGGCTGAGAAAGTGGGTGACAATTACGACAAAATTGAACAGGTGGCTACTGTATCTGCCAATAACGATCCGCTTATCGGTAAGCTGATTGCCGATGCTATGCGCAAGGTATCGAAAGACGGTGTCATCACCATTGAGGAAGCCAAAGGTACCGATACTACTATCGGGGTAGTGGAAGGTATGCAGTTCGACCGGGGCTACCTGTCGGCTTACTTCGTAACCGATACGGAAAAGATGGAATGCGTCATGGAACGTCCGTACATCCTGATTTATGATAAGAAAATCAGCAACCTGAAGGATTTCCTGCCTATTTTGGAACCCGCAGTACAAAGCGGACGCCCGTTGTTGGTCATTGCAGAAGATGTAGACAGCGAAGCGTTGACCACGTTGGTTGTGAACCGTCTGCGTGGACAGCTGAAGATTTGTGCCGTGAAAGCTCCGGGCTTCGGTGATCGTCGCAAAGCCATGTTGGAAGACATTGCTATACTGACAGGCGGTGTGGTTATTAGCGAAGAAAAGGGTCTGAAGCTGGAACAGGCTACCCTAGATATGCTGGGCTCTTGCGAGAAAGTGACCATTACGAAAGAGAATACCACTATCGTAAACGGTGCGGGTGAAAAGGAGAATATCCAGGAACGCATCAACCAGATTAAGGCAGAAATCAAGAATTCCACTTCCGATTACGACAAAGAAAAACTGCAAGAACGTCTTGCCAAACTGTCAGGCGGCGTGGCAGTGCTCTATGTGGGTGCAGCCAGCGAGGTGGAAATGAAGGAAAAGAAAGACCGCGTGGACGATGCATTGTGTGCGACACGTGCGGCAATTGAAGAAGGTATTGTGCCGGGTGGCGGTGTAACCTATATCCGTGCCATTGATGCATTGGAAGGTTTGGAAGGTGACAATGCCGATGAGACTACAGGTATCGAAATCATCAAACGTGCCATCGAAGAGCCTCTGCGCCAGATTGTAGCCAATGCAGGCAAAGAAGGTGCGGTGGTAGTGCAGAAAGTACGCGAAGGTAAGGGTGATTTCGGATACAATGCACGTACGGACGTTTACGAAAATCTGCATGCTGCAGGTGTGGTAGATCCGGCCAAAGTGACACGTGTGGCTTTGGAAAATGCGGCTTCCATCGCCGGTATGTTCCTGACCACGGAATGTGTCATTGTAGAGAAGAAAGAAGAGAAGGCTGAAGTACCGGCTGCCGGTATGGGTGGCATGGGCGGCATGATGTAATGCCATAGCGGCCGACATTTCTCATAAAATTAATGCGGGTTTTCACATAATCGGGTAGAGTGTGAAAACCCGCTTTTTTTCAATACTCCAAGAGTTATGACTAAAGAAGAATTGATGCGTAAGGCTATCGAACTGTCGGTGCAGAATGTAGCCGAAGGCGGTGGACCATTCGGTGCCCTCATTGCCCGAGATGGGGAAATCATAGCTATAGGCGTGAACCGCGTTACCGCCGACCACGACCCTACGGCACATGCCGAAGTGAATGCCATCCGTGCTGCCGCCCGCCGCTTGGGGATGTTCGACTTGAGTGGATGCGAGATTTATACTTCGTGTGAACCTTGTCCCATGTGTTTGGGCGCTATTTATTGGGCTCGCATAGATCGGATGTATTACGGTAATAATCAGTATGATGCAGCCAGGATAGGTTTTGATGACGCTTTTATTTACGAAGAATTGGAACTGAAGCCGGAAAACCGCCGCTTGAAGTCTGAACGCCTTCTGCCTGCGGAAGCCCTCAGGGCCTTTGCCGATTGGGAAGCAAAGACAGACAAGGTGGAGTATTGATTGCTGATATGGTTAATTGAAAAAGGTTGCGTCCCTGCAGTGGCGCAACCTTTTGCTATTCATTACATTTTCATTTGCCTTTTAAGAATATATGACCTGGAATCCAAATCATACATCATCCTTTTACCTTCATTCAAAAAAATTCCCGCCTTCTGGTGGCAATTACCGTGTCTTCCCAGATGTGTATATTGCTTTTCTATTTCCGGAAGGCCTGTTACGAGGATTTTCATGTTCACTTATCCTAACTTCACATCTACAAATTTACAGGTTTTGGGCGTATGTTGTATGTTTTACAACATGTTTTCGCCAGAATTCCTCAAATTCTTGATGCATGTCAAAAGTGGTGTGGATTACGCCTTCCTTTCCTTTACATCGGCGTATGCCTCTACCACGTTCACCACATAGTCCCCCAGTTTTTCGCACTCGCAGATAATGTCCATGTAATGGATGCTTGTCCGGTAGTCGTATTTCTTTTCATTGATGTCGGTGATGTTTTGGTCTTTCAGCTGGTTACGATAGTTGTTTATTTCGTGTTCCAAATTGAATGAACAGTTCACGTCTACCGTCCGGTGCGGGTCTTCTATCAGGGTGATCATCTGGGCCAGCGCATTGTCGGTCAGCCGTAACATCTGCCCGATGTGTTCATATTGCGACTCGGTGAAATCGGAATTGTCTCTCCGTTTTCGGTTGATGGTGCGTGCCAGATTATAACAGCTGTCCCCGATACTCTCTATTTCGGTGATTTCACGCAGCATTTCCTGGATTTGCATCTTGCTTTCCGAGCTGAGGCGTCCTTCTGAAACCTTGGTCAGATAGGATGCGATTTCCACCTCCATTTTGTCGCTGATGTTCTCGTATTTCTCGATGCGGCTGAAAAGTTTGTTGAAATCGTTCTCATTTTTCATATGGAACAAATCGATTACCATCCCGAACATGCGCCGGATACGTTTGGCAAAAAGATTGATTTCCTTTCGTGCCTGGAGGATGGAAAGTTCGGCGGTGGAAAGTATGCCTGCCGAAATAAATTGCAAACGGTATTCTTCTTCGGTTTCCTTCTGCGGGATGAATTTGCACACCGTTTTTTCTATTGCCTTTACAAACCAGACCAGTATCAATACATTACACACGTTGAAGCAGGTATGGAATGCCGAGAGCTTGAATGATACGGCGACCCCGTCCGCACTGCTTACCTTCATCACGTCATCAATAATCCATTCTACCATGCTGAGGAAGGGTTGGAAAAAAAGCAATACCCAGATGACACCGAATACATTGAACATCATGTGCGACAATGCCGCCCTCCGGGCCTGTGTATTGGCGGTCAATGCCGCGAGGTTGGCGGTGATGGTCGTGCCGATATTTTCACCCAGCACCAGTGCGGCACCCAATTCGAAGCTGATCCATCCATTGGCACACATGATAAGAGTGATTGCCATCGTGGCCGAAGATGCCTGCACTATCATGGTCAGCACGGTTCCTATGATCACGAAAAGGAGAATTGACAGGACCCCCATGTCCGTATAATTCTGCACAAAAGCCAGCATGTCCGGATTCTGGCTCAAGTCGGGTGCATTCTTCTTCAGCAGGTCAAGTCCCATGAAGAGGAAGGAGAATCCGAAGATGAACTCGCCCACCGACTTGCGCGAACTCTTCCCTGAAAAGAGCAGGGGAATGCCGAAAGCCAGCAGGGGAAGGGCAAAGACCGATATGTCAACACGGAAACCCAAAGCGGAGATAATCCATGCTGTCACCGTGGTACCGATGTTGGCACCCATGATGACACTGATGGATTGTGTCAAAGTAAGCAAGCCCGCATTTACGAAACTCACGACCATAACTGTCGTGGCAGAGGAGGATTGGATCAGGGCAGTAATCAGCATTCCCGTCAGCACACCCGTCAGACGGTTGGTCGTCATAGCTGTCAGGATGCTCCGAAGCCGGTCACCTGCAAACTTCTGAAGTCCTTCGCTCATAATCTTCATTCCATAGAGGAAAAGGGCGAGCGATCCAAGCAGCGCTAAAAAATCGTAAAAATTATATTCCATCGACTAATTAATTAAAAAATATCTACAAACATTAAGCGTTTATTTCGTAAATTAAAGGCAAAATCCTTGTGACCATAACATATATTACAATTATGTTACAAATATATTGCAAAAATAACAATTCAACAAAAAACTTCCCCGAAGGAAGTAGCCTTTTGGATATTTATAATGGATTCGGATTGGATATGCCTTACGGGGTGGTCAGTGCGAAAGTCAATAATAAGGTGGAAGCCCTCAATTTCAAGGTTTATTATAATAAGGATGTAGAATTCCTGGACATCACCAATCCATCGGGCATGCGCACCTATTTTCGTTCTTTGTGTTTCATACTGGTGAAGGCGGTGGAAGAACTTTATCCCGAAGGCAGCATCTCATTGGAGCATCCGGTGTCGAAAGGTTATTACTGCAACCTGCACCTCGACCGTGGCATCGGGCTGGACGATGTGGTGCGCATCAAGCAGAAGATGCAGGAAATCATTGTTGCCGACATCCCCTTCGAACGTATCGGATGCCATACCCGGCAGGCGGCAGAGATGTTTGCCCAACGGAGTATGATGGACAAGGCCAAGCTGCTGTACACCTACGGGCAGCTTTATACCTTTTATTATCGGTTGGGGGACACCATAGATTACTATTACGGGAGTCTGGTTCCCAGTACGGGATACATTCGTCTTTTCGATATCGTGAAATATTACGACGGCCTGCTGCTCCGCATACCGAACCGGAAAGACCCCGTGCGGTTGGAAGAGGTGGTGAAACAGGAAAAGATGCTTGAGGTGTTCCAGGAATACCACCGTTGGAACGAGATTTTGGGCATCGGTACGGTGGGCGATTTCAACATAGCCTGCAATCGGGGATTTGCCACCGAGCTGATCAACGTGTCCGAAGCTCTGCAGGAGAAGAAGATTGCCCACATTGCCGACGAGATAGCCCACCGCAACCGGAATGGCGAGCGGGTGAAACTGGTGCTGATTTCGGGACCGTCTTCTTCGGGGAAGACCACTTTCAGCAAACGCCTGAGCGTACAGCTTATCACCAACGGCCTGCGTCCTTATCCCATTTCATTGGACGATTATTTCGTGGACCGTGATGATACGCCCCTCGATGAGAATGGCAAGCACGACTTCGAGTCCTTTTACGCGCTCGACCTGCCTTTCTTCGATGCCCAGATGAAGGAACTGGTCGAGGGCAAGGAAATCGAACTTCCGCGTTTTAATTTCGTGACGGGGAAACGTGAAGCCAGCGGGAAGAAGCTCCGCATCAACGACAACATCATCCTGATACTGGAAGGCATTCATGCATTAAATCCCCGGCTGACCTCGCATATCCCCGATGAATGCAAATATAAAATTTATGTGTCGGCACTGACCACTATCCAGTTGGACAACCACAACTACATCCCTACCACCGACAACCGCCTCTTGCGGCGCATCATACGCGACTACAAGTACCGCAACTATTCCGCCGAAGAAACCATCAACCGTTGGGAGAGTGTGCGGGCGGGCGAGGACAAGTGGATTTTCCCTTACCAGGAATATGCCGATGCCATGTTCAATTCCGCCTTGCTCTTCGAACTTGCCGTGTTGAAAGACTATGTGGAGCCGCTCTTGCGCAAGGTGCCCAATAATTGTCCCGCCTATTCGGAGGCCAACCGCCTCTTGCGTTTTTTGGAGTATTTCACATCCATTCCCGATGACCAGCTTCCACCTACTTCGCTTTTGCGCGAGTTTTTGGGAGGAAGCAGTTTCAGGTATTGAACTACAACATCCGGAATACCCTCCAAATTTCGAAGTCTGGGCCAACTCGGCTGGAATATACAAAGTAAGGGAAAACGCTTTCTCTCTCGATTTTATTTCTTACTTTTGCATACATAATCAGAATTCGACTTATGGCATTAAACTCACGTCAGGTACAGACACAGGCCCAGCAGCAGGTACAGACCCTGTCTCCCCAACAGATATTGGCGGTCAAGTTGCTGGAACTCCCTACGTTGGAATTGGAAGAACGTGTCCGTTCCGAGCTGTTGGACAATCCGGCATTGGAGGAAGGCAAGGAGTCTGCCGCCACGGATGAACACGGGGAAGAGGAAACGGAATATGCTACCAGTGAAGCCGGGTCGCCCGATACCGATTCCGGTGAAGACCTTTCGTTGGGCGACTACCGTACCGAAGACGATATCCCCGACTACAAACTGCAGGAGAACAACCGTTCGCGGGACGATAAACCCGAAGAGATTCCTTTCTCGGACAATATATCTTTTTATGAGACCCTGAAGGAACAGCTCGACATGCAGGATTTGTCTCCCGAAGAAAAGCGGTTGGGCGAGTACCTTATCGGCTCGTTGGACGATGACGGGTTGTTGCGCAAGACTACTGATGCCTTGATAGACGAGCTGGCAATTTACCAGGGCATCAATGCCACACCCGGGGAGATAGAACACGTGCTGTCTGTCATCCAAGACTTCGACCCGGCAGGTATCGGCGCACGCAACCTGCAGGAATGCCTGCTCCTGCAAATCGGACGGAAAGAAGATTCCCCGCTGAAGCAAATCGAATACGACATCATCAGCAAGTGTTGCGATGACTTCACCCGGAAGAACAAGGGACGGATCCTGCAAAAGCTGGGTATCACGGAGGAACAGTATGATGCTGCCGTAGCCGAATTGGTGAGGCTCAACCCGCGTCCCGGAAGCTCGATGGGGGAAGCCATCGGGAAGAACCTCCAGCAAATCATCCCCGACTTCCTGGTGGAGACCGATGAAGACGGGAGTATCAGTTTCAGCCTTAACAACCACAACGTGCCCGAACTGCGCCTGAGCCGCGAGTTTACCGACATGCTGGACGAACATACGCGCAACCGTGCCAATCAGAGCAAGGAGTCGAAGGATGCCATACTCTTCCTGAAGCAGAAAGTGGATGCCGCACAGAACTTCATCAATGCCGTGAAGCAACGCCAACAGACCCTGACGAACACCATGCAGGCAATCATCGACCTGCAACGGCCTTTCTTCCGTGAAGGGGACGAGTCTTTGCTTCGCCCCATGATTCTGAAAGACGTGGCGGAACGGGCGCATTTGGACATTTCGACCGTATCGCGTGTGAGCAACAGCAAGTACGTGCAGACCAATTTCGGCATTTACCCGCTCAAATTTTTCTTCAACGACGGGTACACTACTGAAGGGGGCGAGGAATTGTCTGTCCGCGAAATCAAGCGCATCTTGAAAGAATGCATCGACCGTGAAGACAAACGTACGCCTCATACGGACGATGAGCTGGCAGCCATCCTGAAAGAAAAAGGCTACCCCATAGCCCGCCGCACCGTTGCCAAATACCGCCAGCAACTGAACATCCCGGTTGCACGGTTAAGACGATAACATACACGGTCATGGAAGAAACGAACATCCCCGACCGGTTGGCCCACCACGAGCCTTCTCCACGGCATGCCCCCGGTCAAGACGACCGTCTTTTCTTGGCAGCCCGCATCGTGTCTGCCGTATTTACTCCGTTCATGGCACCTTTTGTCGTGTTCGTGCTGCTTTTCTGCTTCACCTACTTGCGCATCCTGCCATTCCAGTACAAGCTGACGGTGTTGTTGATTGTGTATTTCTTTACCATCCTTTTGCCTATGCTGGCCATCTACCTGCTGCAGAAAGTGACCGGGTGGTCGCTCCGTGAATTGGGTAAACGGGAGAGGCGTTTCGTCCCCTACATCCTGACCATCCTGAGTTACGTGGGCTGCCTTGCCACTATGTACCACTACCACCTGCCACGCTATATGGGCGGTATCATCATCGCCGCCTTGCTCTGTATGGTAATCTGCGCCCTTGCCAACCTGAAATGGAAGTTGAGCACGCACATGGCCAGTTGTGGCATGATGGTGGGCGGGTTGCTTTCGTATAGCTTCATTTTCCAGTTCAACCCCGTGTGGTGGCTCTGCGTCTTTATCTTGTTGGCCGGTGTGCTGGGTTCTGCCCGTATCATTGTCCGCCAACATACCCTGAACGAAGTGGGCGGGGGATTCTTTGTCGGTATATTCTGTGGCGTTATCGGGATTTTGTTTGTCTGAGTAGGGCGGCGGGGAAGCTCCTTGCGCGACAGCCCGTATGGATTTATGCGGGCGGTCGTGATGGTTCATGCGGCCTGGTGTATAAGCCCGTGTGTGCATCCGCGTAAAAAAAAATCAATCCTTTCCTCCATTCTTCGTATAAATTTGTACATTTGCGGTAAATTATCAACCATTAAAATCGTTAATTTATGAATTTCCCGACTAATGTAAAGTATACGAACGAGCATGAATGGATTCGTATGGAAGGCGAAGAAGCGTATGTAGGCATCACTGATTATGCACAAGACCAATTGGGCGATGTCGTGTTTGTCGATGTTCCCACTGTGGGGGAAACCCTTGCCCAGGGCGAAGTGTTCGGTACGATTGAGGTAGTGAAAACTGTGTCAGACATTTTCATCCCGGTTGGCGGGGAAGTGCTGGAGGTAAATCCGGACTTGGAGGAACATCCCGAATTGGTGAACCAGGACCCGTATGGCAAAGGCTGGCTGATCCGGATCAAACTTGCGGATCCCGCCGAAATGGATGGACTGCTGGATGCCGAGGCATACAGGGAACTGGTTAATGCATAAGTGTTGGCACGATAACCTTATTAAACGGGCATGCCCTTGTCTTAAAACATATACTAACGAATGGAACCGCTCGTAAGCATTATCATGGGAAGTACATCCGACCTTCCCGTCATGGAAAAAGCGGCAAACCTGCTCAACGAAATGCAGGTGCCGTTTGAAATGAACGCACTTTCGGCGCACCGCACGCCTGCCGAAGTAGAAGAATTTGCCAAAGGGGCCGCAGGCAGGGGGCTGAAGGTCATCATCGCCGCAGCCGGAATGGCGGCGGCATTGCCGGGCGTGATTGCGGCGAACACCACCCTGCCCGTAATCGGTGTGCCTGTCAAGGGGCAGGTGCTCGATGGAGTGGACGCCCTTTATTCTATCATTCAGATGCCTCCCGGTATACCTGTGGCCACGGTTGCCATCAACGGTGCCATGAATGCGGCCATCCTTGCCGTGCAGATGCTCGCCTTGTCCGACGAGGCGCTGGCACGGAAATTTGCCGTGTACAAGGAGAACCTGAAAAACAAAATCGTCAAGGCAAACCAAGAGCTGAAAGAACTGAAATACGAATATAAGGTAGATTGATGGATTACTTCAACTATTCGCGCAGAAAAGCAGGCGAAGTGGATGTAGGCGGTGTCCCGCTGGGCAGTATCCATCCTGTCCGGATACAAAGCATGACCAATACCCCGACTACAGACACGGAAGCATGCATAACACAGGCGGTGCGTATCATACAGGCAGGGGGCGAATACGTGCGCCTCACCACGCAGGGGGTGCGCGAGGCAGAAAACCTGATGCACATCCGTGACGGGCTCCGTTTGCGGGGATACGGCACGCCGCTGATAGCCGATGTGCACTTCAACCCGAAAGTGGCGGAAGTGGCGGCATTCTATGCCGAAGGTGTGCGCATCAATCCGGGCAATTACGTGGATGCTGCACGCACTTTCAAGAGGCTGGAATACACCGATGAGGAGTATGCACAGGAAATCAGGAAGATACGCGACCGTCTGGTCCCTTTCCTGGATATCTGCAAGGAAAACCATACGGCGGTGCGCATCGGTGTGAACCACGGGTCGCTTTCCGACCGTATCATGTCGCGTTACGGCGATACGCCCGAAGGCATGGTGGAGTCGTGTATGGAGTTCCTGCGTGTCTGCGTGGACGAACAGTTCGGAGATGTGGTCGTTTCCATCAAGGCTTCCAATACGGTGGTCATGGTGAAAACCGTGCGTCTGCTTGTGGAGCAAATGGAGAAGGAAGGCATGGCGTTTCCGCTCCATCTGGGAGTGACCGAGGCAGGCGATGGTGAAGACGGGCGCATCAAGTCGGCATTGGGCATTGGCGCCTTGCTTTGCGACGGGATAGGCGATACCATCCGCGTATCGCTGAGCGAGGCTCCCGAAGCGGAAATCCCCGTGGCACGCAAGCTGAGGGACTATATCCTGCAAAGGGAAGGACACCCGTATATACCGGGGACTGCGGCAGAGGGTTTCTGCTACACTGACCCTGTGCGGCGTGAAACTATCGCTGTGGGACGCATCGGTGGCGACAACGTGCCTGTGGTCATTTCAGCCAGGTTGCACGGCAACCTGGAGGTAAGTGGACAATTCCGTCCGGACTATTTCTATTGCGGGCAGGTTTTGCCCTCCGTCCGGGAGTTTGGCACAGGCTATATCGTTGATGTCGGTGTATGGGACGGTAGTGCGGGCACTTATCCGGCATTCGACTGTCGCCGGCTCGTAGATCTGCACCGTTGTCCGGCAGAAATGAAATTCCTCTTCCTCACCTATATGGCACTGGACGAAGAAGTCCTTTCCTGCCTGCGCCTGCATCCCGAAACGGTTCTTATTGCCTGGAGCGACCATCCCAACCGCCTCGGCGAGTTGAGAGGTATCGCCCATCGGCTGATGGCATCGGGACTGAAAAATCCACTCGTATTCATCCAGCGTTATGCGGAGGACAACCTCGAAGACCTGCAAATCAAGGCCGCCGCCGATATGGGCGCCTTGGTTTTCGATGGTTTCTGTGATGGCATCCTGTTATGCAACGACGGGGAGTCCATTGCTTGTACGCGGATTGACGAAACCGCCTTCGGTATCCTGCAGGCAGGACGCCTTCGCGTATCGAAGACGGAATACATTTCGTGTCCGGGCTGCGGGCGTACGCTTTACGACCTGGAGTCGGCTATTGCCCGCATCAAGGTGGCGACCTCGCACCTGAAGGGGTTGAAGATAGGCATCATGGGGTGTATCGTCAATGGTCCCGGTGAAATGGCGGATGCCGATTACGGCTACGTTGGGGCAGGGCGGGGGAAAGTGAGCCTTTACAAGAAAAAAGAGTGTGTCGAGAAAAACATTCCCGAAGAACAGGCGGTGGAGAAACTCATCGGGCTGATCAAGGCCGGCGGGGACTACGTGGAATAAAAGCCTGCCACGGCTTGTCCCTGCCGGCAGTCGCATCCCCGTATCGGGGCAATTATTTCCTCAATCTTTTGTGTTATCTCGATAAAACTCCTAATTTTGCACCAAGAATTGAACCATAGGAAAGAAATTTTTGGTTTTAATAATTAAATAATTTAAATTCAATCATTTATGTGGTTAAGTAATTCATCTATTGGAAGGAAGGTGGTGATGAGCGTAACGGGTATCGCCCTTATCCTGTTTCTGACATTTCACATGGTGATGAACCTTGTTGCGCTGTTTTCGGCGGAAGGGTATAACACAATTTGTGAATTTTTGGGTAGTAACTGGTATGCATTATTGGGCACGCTGGCACTTGCCGCCTTGTTCGTCATCCACATTGTGTATGCTTTCTGGCTGACAATGAAGAACCGTGCGGCACGCGGTAGCGAACAGTATGCCGTGAGTGAAAAACCCAAGACGGTGGAATGGGCTTCTCAGAACATGTTGGCGTTGGGGGTCATCGTGATTTTGGGTCTGCTGTTGCATTTGTTTAATTTCTGGTATAACATGATGTTTGCCGAGCTGGTAGGCAGCCCCATGATGGGTGGCATGAGCGCGACAGACGGACATGGCTATATCATGCAGACGTTCTCCAATCCGGTGTATTTCGTGTTGTATGTCGTATGGCTGTGTGCATTGTGGTTTCATTTGACTCATGGCTTTTGGAGTGCCCTGCAGACTTTGGGCTGGAACAACACAATCTGGATTAACCGCCTGAAGTGCATTTCCAATATTTATTCCACCATCATCGTGCTGGGCTTCATGCTGGTAGCGGTGGTATTCTTCGTGAAGAATCTGTAAGTGTCAGTTTTTGGTTTTCCGGGTGGTTTTATCTGTTGATAACTGGGAACTTGGAAACAGGCAATTTATAAAGCCGGCAAACTTAAAAGCTTATAATCTTGCAAACTTAAAACTAAAACAATTATGACTAAGATAATCGACTCTAAAATTCCTGAAGGTCCGATAGCTGAAAAATGGACCAATTATAAAGCTCATCAGAAACTGGTGAACCCTGCCAACAAGCGCCGTCTGGATATCATCGTTGTGGGAACCGGGCTTGCCGGTGCTTCTGCAGCAGCGACGTTGGGTGAAATGGGATTCCGCGTACTCAATTTCTGCATCCAGGATTCTCCGCGCCGGGCGCACTCTATCGCTGCCCAGGGAGGTATCAATGCCGCAAAAAATTACCAGAATGACGGTGACTCGGTTTACCGCCTGTTTTATGATACGGTGAAGGGCGGTGACTACCGTGCGCGTGAAGCGAACGTATACCGTTTGGCGGAGGTTTCGAACAACATCATCGACCAGTGCGTGGCGCAGGGCGTTCCTTTCGCACGTGAATATGGTGGGTTGCTTGCCAACCGTTCGTTCGGTGGTGCACAGGTGTCGCGTACGTTCTATGCCAAAGGCCAGACAGGCCAGCAGCTGTTGCTGGGTGCTTATTCGGCCTTGAGCCGCCAGGTAGGTGCAGGGACGGTCAAGCTTTATACCCGTTACGAAATGGAAGAATTGGTTATCATCGATGGACGCGCACGCGGCATCATTGCCAAAAACCTAGTGACCGGTAAGTTGGAGCGTTTCGCAGCCCATGCCGTGGTTATTGCCACAGGTGGTTACGGAAACACTTATTTCTTGTCTACCAATGCCATGGCCTGCAACTGTAGCGCAGCCATGTCTTGTTATCGCAAGGGGGCATGGTTCGCTAATCCGGCGTACGTGCAGATTCACCCGACTTGCATCCCGGTGCATGGCGACAAGCAGTCCAAGCTGACCTTGATGTCCGAATCGTTGCGTAACGACGGGCGTATCTGGGTTCCGAAAAAATTGGAAGATGCAAAAGCTTTGCAGGCAGGTACGAAGAAAGGCAGTGACATTCCCGATGAAGACCGCGACTATTACTTGGAACGCCGTTATCCGGCATTCGGCAACCTGGTTCCGCGTGATGTCGCCAGCCGTGCGGCCAAGGAGCGTTGCGACCATGGATACGGTGTGAACAATACGGGGCTTGCCGTATTTCTCGACTTTTCCGAATGTATCGAACGTCTGGGGCTGGATGTCGTACGCCAGCGCTATGGCAACCTTTTCGACATGTATGAGGAAATCACCGATGTAAATCCGGGCAAGCTCGCCAATGAAATCAACGGAGTGAAATACTACAACCCGATGATGATTTATCCGGCCATCCATTATACCATGGGCGGCATCTGGGTGGATTACGAACTGCAGACTTCCATCAAGGGATTGTTTGCTATCGGTGAATGCAATTTCTCTGACCACGGTGCAAACCGTTTGGGTGCTTCCGCATTGATGCAAGGTCTTGCCGACGGTTACTTTGTATTGCCTTACACCATCCAGAACTATCTGGCAGACCAGATTACTGTGCCCCGTTTCTCTACCGACCTTCCTGAATTTGAAGAAGCCGAAAAGGCCGTCCAGGCGAAAATTGACCACCTGATGGGTATCAAGGGCAAGCGTTCGGTAGACTCCATCCACAAGGAACTGGGTCATGTCATGTGGGAATATGTCGGCATGGGACGTACGGAGCAAAGCCTGAAGACCGCCCTTACAAAGCTGAAGGAAATCCGCAAGATGTTCGAGACCGAACTGTTCATCCCGGGTAAGAAAGAAGGTTTGAACGTGGAACTGGACAAGGCTATCCGCCTGAACGATTTCATCACCATGGGCGAATTGATCGCTTACGATGCACTGAACCGCAACGAGTCGTGCGGCGGCCACTTCCGCGAAGAATACCAGACGGAAGAGGGTGAGGCAAAACGTGATGATGAGAATTATTTCTACGTATCCTGCTGGGAATACCAGGGCAGTGATGAAAAAGCCCCGGTATTGTACAAGGAGCCTCTGGTTTACGAAGCAATCAAAGTGCAGACACGTAACTACAAGAGCTGATTTTCTTGGGTTTATGATTCTGTGAAAACAATAAACCGGGTGGTGGAATTGGCCGGAGGCTGAGAAGCCGCCACCTTAAAAACTAAAAACTGTAACAATGGACAAAAATATATCATTTACGCTGAAGATTTGGCGTCAGAACGGACCGAAGGAAAAAGGTCATTTCGATACATTCCAGATGAAAGATATACCTGGCGATACTTCATTCTTGGAAATGCTGGACATTCTGAACGAACAGTTGATCGAAGAAGGTAAAGAACCGATTGTGTTTGATCATGATTGCCGGGAAGGTATTTGCGGTATGTGTTCTTTGTATATCAATGGACATCCGCACGGACCTGCAACGGGTGCCACCACCTGTCAGATTTATATGCGCCGTTTCAATGACGGCGATGTGATTACGGTTGAACCGTGGCGTTCTGCAGGGTTCCCTGTCATTAAAGACTTGATGGTAGACCGTTCGGCTTACGACAAGATTATGCAGGCAGGAGGATATATCAGCATACGTACGGGATCCCCGCAGGATGCCAATGCCATATTGATTCCGAAGCAGGTTGCCGATGAAGCTATGGATGCTGCCACGTGTATTGGGTGTGGTGCTTGTGTGGCTGCATGCAAGAACGGTTCGGCTATGTTGTTCGTTTCGGCAAAGGTCAGCCAGTTGAACCTGTTGCCCCAGGGTAAGCCCGAGGCTTTGCGTCGTGCCAAGGCGATGATTGCCAAGATGGATGAATTGGGATTCGGAAACTGCACGAATACGCGTGCATGTGAAGCCGAATGTCCAAAATGTGTTTCAATCAGCAATATTGCCCGTTTGAACCGTGACTTTATCAAGGCCAAGCTGAAAGACTGATTCGCGTTTCTATAATAAAGTAAAAACCAGGTTGGATCTGCCAACTTGGTTTTTTTATGTCGTTAAATTGTGTGCATGATTGGTTTTGCGTGTAAAATATATTTAAATAGCACACAATATTATACTCGTTCGTTTGCTTTATTAAGAAAAAGTATTACATTCGCATCGTGATTTTTTTCATAGTATTAGATTTAAGGTTAACAAAGGAGGGAGAAAGCGTTCTCCCCATTTTTTTTATCCTATAAGGTTTTAGTAAATATACTTGGTTTGAATTAAACGTACTATATTGATAAAAGATAACGGTCACAATAACCTGCAAGGCTTTGGTAATAGTTTTACGCTATTGGGCCTTGCAGGTTATTGTTTGATGGAAGACAACTTCAGAATTCCGGTTTAAAGGGCGGTCTATATCTGTTCCAATGCTTGGCACAAGTCAGCCAACAGGTCGTCAATGTGTTCGGTACCTACAGAGAGGCGGACTGTAGCGGGGGTGATGTGTTGTGCTTCCAATTCTTCAGATGAGAGTTGCGAATGTGTTGTCGTGGCGGGGTGGATGACAAGGCTTTTCACGTCTGCCACATTGGCCAGCAACGAGAAGATATGTAGCGAATCGATAAACTTCCAGGCCTCTTCTTGTCCGCCCTTGATTTCGAAGGTGAAGATACTGCCCCCGCCTTGTGGGAAGTAGCGGTGGTACAACCCGTGGCAGGGATGTCCGGGTAGTGACGGATGGTTTACCCGCTCCACCTTGGGATGGTGGCTCAGAAATTCCACCACCTTCAGTGCATTGGCCACGTGCCTCTCCACCCGGAGTGAAAGCGTTTCCAGTCCTTGCAGCAACAGGAAGGCATGGAAAGGCGAAAGTGTGGCACCCGTGTCACGCAGCAGGACGGCACGAATACGGGTGACGAATGCTGCCTTGCCTGCCATGTCGGCAAATATGGCTCCGTGGTAACAAGGCTCCGGGCAGGCCAGTGTAGGATATTTGTCCGGATAGTCGGCCCAGGGGAAAGTTCCTCCGTCCACAATAATGCCGCCCAGTGTAGTTCCATGTCCGCCAATGAATTTTGTGGCAGAGTGTACCACGATGTCTGCCCCGTGCTCGATGGGGCGGATGAGGAAGGGCGTGCCGAAGGTGTTGTCGATGATGAGCGGTACGTGGTGGCGGTGTGCAACGTCGGCCACGCCTTGGATGTCGGTCACTTCGGAGTTGGGATTGCCGAAGGTTTCGGCAAAGACCGCCTTCGTTTCCGGGCGGATGGCGGAATCGAGTGCGGCAAGGTCGTTTACATTGACAATGGTATAGGCAATGCCCATTGCCTCAAGCGTGTGCACAATCAGGTTGTATGAACCTCCGTATAGGTTGTCGGCAGCTACAATGTGGTCACCCGGACGAAGTAGGTTTTGCAGGGCATAGCTCACAGCTGCCGCACCCGAAGCCACAGCCAGTGCCGCTACGCCACCTTCGAGAGCAGCCATGCGGGTTTCCAATACCGCTTGGGTGTCGTTGGTCAGTCGGCCGTAGATGTTGCCCGCTTCACGCAGGGCGAAACGGTCGGCTGCGTGCCGGGTATTGTGGAACACATACGATGTGGTCTGGTAGATAGGTACGGCACGGGCTCCTGTTGCGGGGTCGGGTTGTTCTTGTCCGGCATGCAGTTGCAAGGTCTCAAAATGCAACTTCTTTGTTTCCATAAGGATTGTTTTTTAGTGATTAAATTTCGATGCAAAGGAATAAAAAACGGTGTTTTCGTACAAGTTGTATGAAATATTTGGATAATATCACTATATTTGTTGCTTTTAATAGAATAAATGTCTGAATAAACAGGCAATTCCTTTGTAAAACAGAATAATCTTTTTTCTTCTTCTTTTTATGGACACGTTAGATAAGGTAGATTTGCAGATTCTCCGCATCCTTCAGGAGAATGCCCGGTTGACAATCAAGGAGCTTGCCGCCCGTGTCAGCCTGTCGTCAACACCCGTGTTTGAGCGTCTCAAGCGGCTGGAATCCAATGGGTACATCAAGAAATATATCGCTGTGCTCGATGCGGAAAAGCTGAATTACGGTTTCATTGTTTTTTGCCACGTCAAGATGAGCCGTCTCAACCGTGAGATAGCACACGGATTCAACAGCTTGGTACGTAATATTCCCGAAGTGACGGAGTGTTATAACATTTCCGGCAGTTTTGATTACCTGCTTAAGATTCATGCGCCGGACATGAAATACTATCAGAAGTTTGTGTTGGATGTCTTGGGGACAATCGAGCATCTTGCCTCGCTGGAAAGCGTGTTTGTAATGGACGAGGTGAAACATGAGTATGGGGTAAATGTGTGATAGGGGCGATCCCGCTTACCGGTTTGTTCGTTTTACGATGAAGATACTGGCTTCGTAAAGCAGGAACATCGGGGCGGTGACCAGCAGCAAGGTGATGGCATCGGACGTGGGAGTGATGATTGCGGCTATCACCAGTGCGATGATGAGCGCGTGTTTGCGATATTTGCGCATGAAGGCGGAAGTGAGGAAACCCAGCTTGGCGAAGAGCCAGGTAAGGACAGGAATCTCGAAGGTGATGCCCAGCATCAGGCTCAGCATCGTCAGCGTATCGATGTACGAGCTGAGGAGGATAGCGTTTTCCACTTCTTCGCTCACCTGGTAAAGGGCAAGAAAGCGGAAAGTGAACGGGAATACAAGAAAATAGCTGAATAGTACGCCAACCAGGAATAACAGGTATCCCCATACTATGACCCGCACCGAATAATGTTTCTCGTTGGCATACAGGGCAGGTGAAATGAAACGGAACAACTGGTAGATGATGTAGGGCGAAGCCAGCAGGATGCCTGCATAGAATGACACGCTCATGTGGGTGATAAACTGGCCCGAGAGTTTGGTGTTTATCAGTTGCACGTGGAAGTCGGACACATCCATGCCCGTAATGTGCAATGCTTTTCCTATCTGTCCGAAAAGGCGGTAGATGAGGAAATCGTTTTCTTTCGGTGCCAGGACGATGCCGAACAGCTCGTCCTTGAAGCAGAAGGCGGCAAGCATCAGTATCCCGATGGCGCAGATAATGCGGAAAAGCACTTTCCGCAGTTCGTCCAAATGCTCCCAGAAGGTCAGGTTCGAATTGTTGTCGGGCTCCACGTGGCTTGCCTTCTTTATTATTGTTTCTCTTTTTTGGCGGCAGGGTCGTTGCTGTTTTCTTTCCCTACTTGTTCCGTAAGGTTGGTCTTCAGGTCTTCTTCCATTTCGTTCATTCCGTCTTTGAAGCTTTTTACCCCTTTGCCTAATCCTTTCATCAGTTCGGGTATCTTTTTCCCCCCGAAGAGCAGCAGGAAAATCACTGCGATAACCAACAATTCCTGCATGCCGAGTCCCATAAATAAAAGCATCGTATCCATGTTTTTGCCTTAATGATGTTTACAAGACAAAAATACGAAATAAAAATAGCCTGTGCAAGTGGATTTTAAAAGCCGCATAAAAAAGAGAAGGTGTACCGCAGAATACGGTGCACCCCCTCTTCCTTTTCGCATTGCCTGTTATTTATTTGACTTCGATTTGCTTTACTGCTTTCTCGTTGACTTTCTCTACTTTCGGCAGGTTGATGGTCAGCACGCCATTGTTGGCTTTCGCCTCGATTTTGTCTTTGTCCACATTGTCAGGCAAGACCAGTGTCTGTTCGAATTTCGAATAAGAAAATTCGCGGCGCAGATAGTGGCTCTTCTTGTTTTCGTCTTCCTTTTCGTTCTTGCTTTCCATGTGGATGCACAAGTTGCCGTCGTTGTCGATGTGTACATTGAAATCTTCCTTCTTCAACCCTGGAACTGCAACTTCCACAGTGTATTCCTCATCACCTTCTTTGACGTTGATGGCTGGTGCCGTACCGTTGGCGTGTTTCATGAAATCGGTGTCAAAAAAGTCACTGAATACTTCAGGCATCCATAAGTTTCTGTTGAATACTGGTAGCATAATCAATCCTCCTAATTATTTTAGTTGTTTGTCTTTTTCCGGTTCCTTTGCCCTCTCAGGCTCCAGTCCCTTTGGTTGGCCTCTTGCTTTCGCTCGTGGCTTTCATCTTTTATACAGCAAGAAGTATGCCGTAGACTAATTTGTTGGAAAATAGCTGTTTTAGTGACAAATTGTCTTGTTTGTGTAGGGTTTATGCAAGCTGTATCAGGAGGAATGGTGACAGTTTTTCGTTTTTCCGTTGGCTGTTGTGGCAGATGTGGGTCAGGGGTTACAGCATTTTCAGTGCCAGTTTGATGACCCGTTCCACGCTTGCGTCCGGCTCGTTTTTCAGGATGCTTGCCACCACCTTTTGTGATGGTGCCTGGACAAATCCCAGCATGACGAGGGCGGCTACGGACTCTTCGTAGATTTCGGCATTCACGGACGCGGCCGCAGCTGCCACGGTTTCCGCTTCC
The DNA here is from genome assembly GCA_964488405.1 of uncultured Phocaeicola sp. Classification (GTDB taxonomy): domain Bacteria; phylum Bacteroidota; class Bacteroidia; order Bacteroidales; family Bacteroidaceae; genus Phocaeicola. The sequence goes on along the minus strand of CAZAUU010000007.1, from coordinate 30,338 downwards.
GGGATTCCTGTCGAAGCTATTTTGTCTTTCAGTTCCACGATGATGCGCTGGGCAGTCTTCAGTCCGATGCCTTTCACGGTTTTCAGCAGCTTTTCATTGCCGTTGCTGATGACGTTGCACAGTTCGGTGGGCGAGAGTGCCGAAAGAATCATGCGTGCCGTGTTTCCTCCGATACCCGATACGGTGATAAGCAGCAGGAACAGTTCGCGCTCCTGTTTCGTGGCAAACCCGTAGAGCACGTAGGCATCTTCGCGGATGGCTTCGTAGATATACAGCTTGATTTCTTTTTTCCCCTGGATGGCGGAATATGTGTTGAGCGAAACATTCACGGCATAGCCTATGCCTTGGCATTCCACCACCGCCATGGCGGGTGTCAGGTCGGCCAGTTCTCCTTTGATATATTCAATCATGTCTTCCGGTAAAATAAAATTTGCGTACAAAATTAGGCATAAGAAAGTTATAAACCGTAAGTTTTATAATAATAATTCAAAAAGGGCTTGCCTGCGGTTGCCGTGAATCGTTCTCTTTTCCTATCTTTACGGCGTGGGGCAGTGCAGGCGGTATGCCCGGTCGTTGTGTGGGAAAGGTTTCCGCTCCGCTGCCCGTATTTATTAATTAAAAAAACAGTCAAACAATGATGAAGAAGATTAGAGCGGCCGTAGTGGGTTACGGCAACATCGGGAAATTTACGTTGGAAGCACTCGAAGCGGCTCCCGACTTTGAAGTGGCGGGTATCGTGCGCCGTCACGGTGCGGAAGGCAAGCCTGCGGAACTGGCAGATTACGAAGTGGTGAAGGACATCAGGGAACTGAAGGAGGTTGATGTGGCAATCCTTGCTACTCCTACGCGGAGTGTGGAACAGTATGCCAAGGACATATTGTCCCTGGGCATCAATACGGTGGACAGTTTCGACATTCATACGCAGATTTGCGGTTTGCGCCGCTCGCTGGACGAAGTTGCCAAGGCCAATCATGCCGTGTCCGTCATCTCGGCGGGCTGGGATCCGGGGAGTGACTCGGTAGTACGCACGTTGCTGGAGGCCATTGCCCCGAAAGGTATCACGTATACGAATTTCGGTCCGGGACGTAGCATGGGGCACTCGGTTGCCGTACGGGCCATTGAGGGTGTGAAGGATGCTTTGTCCATGACCATTCCCGTGGGTACGGGTATCCATCGGCGTATGGTGTATGTGGAATTGGAAGAGGGCGCGGACTTCAAGGAGGTAGAGGCTGCCATCAAGGCAGACCCGTATTTCGTCAACGATGAGACACACGTCGTGCAGGTGGCTTGCGTGGACGATCTGAACGATGTAGGGCATGGGGTGAACCTCGTGCGTAAGGGTGTGTCGGGAAAGACGCACAACCAGTTGTTCGAGTTCGACATGAAAATCAACAATCCCGCACTGACCGCGCAAGTGCTGGTATGTGTGGCGCGTGCATCGATGCGCCAGCAGCCGGGATGCTATACGATGATTGAAATTCCGGTAGTGGATCTTCTTCCGGGAGACCGCGAAGAGTGGGTGGCACATCTGGTATAAAACAATGCATTTACCCCGGAACAGAGAATTTTTTGTACCTTTGCACCTGGTTAAAACAAAAAGACGAAACGAAGCATGGCTTTTGCAAGTATTGTGTGGGATGTAGATCCCGTGTTGCTGCATTTGGGTCCCATCGAACTCCGTTGGTACGGGTTGATGTGGGGAGTTGGCTTTATATTGGCTTACGAGCTGGTGTCCCGCCTGTTCAAGAAAGAAGGGCATCCCGACAGTTGGTCGGACAAGCTGTTTGTGTATTGCATTGTGAGCAGCGTGGTAGGGTCGCGGCTGGGGCATTGCCTGTTTTACGAATGGGATTATTACAGCGCACACCCCATAGAAATCCTGAAGATATGGAAAGGCGGGCTGGCGAGCCACGGAGGGGTTTTTCTGCTGATACTTTCGCTGGTATGGTATTCCAGAAAAGTGACAAGGAAGAACGTCTGGTGGCTGTTCGACCGCATGATACCGGCGATAGCAGCCACATGCCTGTGCATCCGTTTCGGCAACTTGATGAATTCCGAGATTTTCGGTTATCCTACCACTTTGCCGTGGGGATTCGAGTTCGTGCGTTCGCGCGAGTGGCAGGAGTTGTACAACCGGGACGGGGTGGCGCAGGCGTGCCATCCCACGCAAATTTACGAGATGCTCTATTGCTTGGCGGCATTCATCGTTTCGTGGGTGATGTATCATAAGTACGAATTGCAGAAATACGTGGGGCTGATTACGGGCGTGTCCCTGCTCATTTTCTTCGGCACCCGTTTCGGGTTGGAGTTCATGAAGAACCCCCAGGTAGCGGAAGAGATAGGCATGACGCTGAATATCGGTCAATTGCTGAGCATTCCCCTCATCCTGCTCGGTGTGTATCTGATAGCCACGTGCCGGAAACGAAAAGAGGATTGGGTTTAAACCTGCCGCCCTTTTGGGCCCGCAGGCGGATATCCGAGGCCGTCTCAAAATAAACTTGAGATGGCCTCTTTTGCGTTATATCCAGATGTGGCTGACAGCTATTTCATGGAGTATGGAGCGTTTCCCGGCAAATATTCAAATACACAGTGGTCTGTCATACCAGAGGCGCGGACTTCGATGCGATTCTCGCCATTTTTCAGCGGCACATTTTCCCAGGTTGCTACGCACACTTCATCAGGATAGCATTTTCCCATGCTTTCTCCGTTGACAAGCAGTTCTACCTCTCCGCAGTTGCTGAATACCTGGATATCCGGTTGTGCAATGGTGCGGCTCCGACAGCGTTTCGATGCAATGTGCAATACCTTTTCTTTTTTGTTCCAGTTGGCTTTGTAAAAGTAGAAAGCATCTTTCTTGGTGCTTCGGTCGTAGGTCACCAGTCCTTTGTCATTGCGTCCGAAAGTGACGCCTTCTCTGCGTCCGGCAGCCGAAAAGTCGAACATGCACCAGATGAACTTACACCATAAAAAAGGCCGTGCAGACAGCAGTTTCCAGTTCTCTATGTGATAGAACGTTTGCCAGTTTTCCGGATGCCATTGTCCCCAAGGCTCGGGATGAATCAGTGAGTCTGTTTGCTGAAACACATCGCCTCCGGCTCCGTATTCGCTGATACCCATGCAACGTTCAGGGTATTTACGGTGTTCGTTGTCAATCCATTGTCCCATTTCCTGGCATTCGTCACCATACCATCCGAAATATCGGTTGTAGGCTATGAAGTCGGGTATCCCGTTCAGTCGGTCATCTTGGTTGCTGGCTCCTACCGTGTGTCGGGAGCTGTCCCATTGTTTGGCCAGTTTGTTCAACTCTTCGGCCATCGGATTGGGATCTTCCATCCATCCCGGATTGATTTCATTGAAAAGTCCCCAAGTCAGAATGCAGGGATGATTGTAATTCTGGTAGATAAGTTCGGCCAGTTGCTGCTTCAGGTTCTCCCGATACTGCGGATGGCTTACATAGATATTGACAAAAGGAATCTCTGCCCAAGCAATTAGCCCTCTGCTGTCCATCATTTGGTGGAGCAACTTGGCCTGCGGATAGTGGGAGAGTCGGACGGCTGTGCATCCCATTTCTTGTATCAGGTCCAGATCCGTTCGGAAGTCATCGGGACGGAACGCCGATGCTCTTTCCGCACGGTCTTCATGATAGTTGGCACCTTGTATAGGGTAGGGCTTTCCGTTCAGGAAGAAGCCTTTGTCGGGGTCGACCGAATAATATCGGAAGCCTATACGTTCTTCTCTCCGGTCTATTTCATTTCCATTCTTTTTCAGTACGACGATTCCCGTGTAGAGGTAAGGGTCGTTGATGCCGTCCCATAAATGCGGTTTGTTGAGCGTCAGATTCACGACCGTTTCGGCTGATATAACCGGCACTTCTTTTCTTAACACTTCCTTGCCTCTGGCGTCGAGCAGAGAGAAGGCTACGGTGCAGTTGTCCAGATTGCCTTGTCGGGCCGAAAGCAGGGTTTTCACTTCCAGCGAAGCGCTCTTTTCCGACACGGCATGTTGCGTGAAGAATACGCCCGACGACCCGTAGAAGGTAGGGTCGATGCAAACATCATCGGTCAGCAGCAATTCTACGCCACGGTTCAGACCACCCCATATATTGAAGTCACCGCATATCGGAGCTATTTCCATCGTCTGTGCATTGCTTACTCGAATGTCCAGTTTTTGTTTGGTGCCTGTTCGTATATAGGGCGTCAGTTCGATGGTGAAGGCTGTATATCCGCCTTTGTGCTGGCTTATGAAGTGGTTGTCCAGATACACATCGGCTACGGTCTGGGCGGCATTGATGCGCAGAAACACGCGTTGGCCTTCATCGGCGGGCGGCAGAGTGATGTAGCGCGAATAATTGGCCATTCCGCGATAGTAGTCTGTGTTTCCAAACATGGCATCGGCCGCATTCCATGTATGCGGAAGGTCAACCATAACTTTTCCGGACGACTGCGATTCGTATCCGCAATTGAAATACCATCCTCTATTCAGAGGAATCACGGTTGCGGCAGACAGTTTTATTCCCACTGCCAGACAGAACATTATGATTGTGTTTCTGGCGATACTTCGGTAGTTTGCTTTCTTCAGTAAAAGCCGGTCGTTACTGAAGACGCAACAAGGCATTTGTGTATCTATCTTTACGAGTTTCATGTATTTCAGGTATGGAATATGGTTTTCTGATATCAAATATAAGTCATAGCGCAGTATCGGTAGTGCGTCAGGTATTTAAAAAAAACTAAAATGCGGTAGCTTTTATTTGCGTATATAAGAATGCGTACTTTCGCTCACTCGTAAAAAGATAGGCGAAAATCTATTAAGACAAAATACAAATGGCAGTAGAATTTTACAAAAATGGGACGTAAACTGTATATTATTTCAATATTATCCGTATCTTTGCCGCCGATTGAAGAATAAATATACACGATGAAAAGCAAGAATAACAGGCTTGACTCCATCAAGATGATTATATCAAGTAAGGAAATCGGCAGTCAGGAAGAGCTGTTGAAAGAATTGAGGCAAGAGGGTTTCCAGCTTACACAAGCCACGCTTTCGCGCGACTTGAAGCAGCTGAAGGTAGCCAAGGCGGCAAGCATGAACGGCAATTACGTTTATGTGCTGCCCAATAATACCATGTACAAGCGCATGACCGATTCTCCAAGTGTATCGGAAATGCTTCGCCATACGGGCTTCGTGTCGATTGAGTTTTCCGGGAACATTGCTGTCATCAAGACCCGTCCGGGCTATGCCAGCAGTCTTGCCTACGACATCGACAACAGCCACATCCATGAAATCATCGGGACGATTGCAGGCGATGATACCCTGATGCTGGTCATGCGCGAGGGGTGTACGCGTACCGACATGAAGCAGGCGCTTGCCTATTTGATACCGAATATCAATCAATAATATTTGAATATAGAAGAGAAATGGACGTTAAACAAATTGACGTGATGGTAGCCGACGCTTCTCACGAAGTTTATGTAGACACCATATTGGATACGATTCGCGAAGCCGCGAAAGTACGCGGTACGGGAATCGCCGAACGTACGCACGAGTATGTCACTACGAAAATGAAAGAGGGCAAAGCCATTATTGCTTTGTGTGGGGATGATTTTGCCGGATTTACTTATATCGAGTCGTGGGGCAACAAGGAATATGTTGCCACCTCGGGCTTGATTGTCCATCCGGCTTACAGGGGATGCGGGCTTGCCAAGCGCATCAAGCATGCTTCATTTACGCTGGCACGCCTGCGTTGGCCGAAGGCCAAGATATTCAGCCTGACTTCGGGAGCCGCCGTGATGAAGATGAATACCGAATTGGGGTATGTGCCGGTGACATTCAACGAGCTGACCGATGACGAGGCTTTCTGGAGAGGATGCGAAGGCTGTGTCAATCATGAAATCCTGGTGGCGAAGGGGCGCAAGTTCTGTATCTGTACGGCCATGCTGTATGACCCCGCACTGCATATGGACGACAAAGCGACCAACTTCTGAAATGGAACCGGAGCGGGAATGTGTGGAATCAAGAATCTAAAAACAATATAGTTTATGGAAGAAAAGAAGAAAGTGGTCGTTGCCTTCAGCGGCGGGCTGGATACTTCGTTTACGGTGATGTATCTGGCAAAGGAGAAAGGATATGAGGTGTATGCGGCTTGTGCCAATACGGGCGGATTCAGCGATGCACAGTTGAAAAAGAACGAAGAAAACGCCTATAAGCTGGGTGCCGTGAAATACGTGACACTCGACGTGACACAAGAGTATTACGAGAAAAGTCTGAAATACATGATTTTTGGCAATGTGTTGCGCAACGGGACGTATCCCATCTCGGTCAGCTCGGAACGTATCTTCCAGGCATTGGCCATAGCACGCTATGCCAACGAAATCGGGGCACATGCCATTGCGCACGGGTCTACCGGTGCGGGAAACGACCAGGTGCGCTTCGACATGACTTTCCTGGTCATGTCACCGGGTATGGAGATTATTACGCTTACTCGCGACATGGCGTTGAGCCGCGACTCTGAAATCAATTACCTGAAAGAACATGGGTTCGAGGCCGACTTCGCGAAGCTGAAGTATTCGTACAATGTAGGTATCTGGGGCACGTCCATTTGCGGAGGCGAGATACTGGATTCGGCACAGGGCCTGCCCGAGAGCGCTTACCTGAAGCAGGTCACCAAGGAAGGCAGCGAGCAGTTGAGACTGGAGTTCCGCAAGGGGGAACTGTATGCCGTAAACGGCGAGGTGTTCGATGACAAAATCGAGGCCATCCGGCGGGTGGAGGAAATCGGCGCGCCTTACGGTATCGGGCGTGACATGCACGTGGGCGACACCATCATCGGCATCAAGGGGCGTGTGGGTTTCGAGGCGGCTGCCCCGATGCTGATTATCGGCGCGCACCGCTTCCTTGAGAAATACACGCTGAGCAAGTGGCAGCAATACTGGAAAGACCAGGTTGCCAACTGGTATGGCATGTTCCTTCACGAGAGCCAGTACCTGGAGCCGGTAATGCGGGACATCGAGGCGATGCTGGCCGAGTCGCAGCGCAACGTGAACGGCACGGCCATCCTCGAACTGCGCCCGTATGGATTCTCTACCGTAGGGGTGGAATCGGAAGACGACTTGGTCAAGAACAAGTTGGGTGAATACGGTGAAATGCAGAAAGGCTGGACGGCGGAAGATGCCAAGGGGTTCATCAAGGTATTGTCTACGCCGCTGCGTGCATATTATGCGAGTCATAAAGACGAAATGATATAACAACGGATTGATAATGGAAGAAAAAAACTCAGATGTCCGCGGTCGGACAGGATGCTTGTCGGTGTATGTGCCGCGTTTGCCAGGTTTTTCGGGATTGGGTGTCACATGGGTGCGCCTTGTCTATGCGTTCTTGACTGTCTTTACCGCTTTTGCGGGAGTCTTTGTATATTTGTTGATGTGGATTGTCATACCTAAGGAAAATAACTGATGTCCATGATTAAAGTAGGTATTATAGGGGGTGCGGGATATACGGCAGGCGAGCTGATCCGCCTGCTCATCAACCACCCTGACGTAGAAATCGGGTTTATCCACAGTTTAAGCAATGCCGGAAACCGGATTGCCGATGTGCATGAGGGGCTGTACGGGGAAACGAGGCTGGTCTTTACCGACAGGATCCCGATGGACGAGGTGGATGTGGTGTTTTTCTGCACGGCGCATGGGGACACGCGCAAGTTCATGGAAAGCCACCGCATCCCGGAGGAACTGAAGATTATAGACCTCTCGATGGACTATCGCATCGCTTCCGACAACCATGATTTCATCTACGGCCTTCCGGAGTTGAACCGCCGCAGGATTTGCCATAGCAGGCATGTGGCCAACCCGGGTTGTTTCGCCACCTGCATCCAGCTTGCCTTGCTGCCGCTGGCAAAACACCTGATGCTGAAAGGTCCCATCTCGGTGAATGCCATAACGGGCAGTACGGGGGCGGGGGTGAAGCCGGGCGCCACCACACATTTCAGCTGGCGCAACAATAACCTGAGTATTTACAAGCCTTTCACCCATCAGCACATCCCGGAGATATGCCAGTCGCTGAAACAGTTGCAGAACAGTTTCGATTCGGACGTCGACTTCATCCCTTACCGGGGCGATTTTGCACGGGGTATCTTTTCCACCACGGTGGTGAGAACGAAGGTCGATCTTCCGGAAATCATCCGGATATACGAGGATTATTATGCGAAGGATTCTTTCGTGCATATTGTGGAGAAGAATATCGACCTGAAGCAGGTGGTAAACACCAATAAATGCCTGATCCATCTGGAGAAGTACGGCGACAAGCTGCTCATCGTCTCCTGCATTGACAACCTGTTGAAGGGTGCCAGCGGGCAGGCAGTCCACAACATGAACCTGATGTTCAACCTGGAAGAGACTGTAGGGCTGAGGCTGAAGCCGAGTGCTTTTTGAATTAAAGAATTGTTGATAAGGATGCGGGGGTGCCGGGTTTGTGCCTTTGCATCCTTGTGTGAAACGTTTAAATCCATTTGAAGATGAAATTATTCGATGTATATCCCTTGTTCGGTATCCATATCGTAAAGGGGAAAGGATGCCATGTCTGGGATGACAAGGGGGAGGAGTATCTTGACCTTTATGGCGGGCATGCCGTAATTTCCATCGGGCACGCCCATCCGTATTATGTGGAGATGATAAGCAGGCAGGTGGCTACGTTGGGCTTTTATTCGAACTCCGTGGTCAACCGGCTGCAACAGGAAGTGGCCGACCGGTTAGGGGCGATGTCCGGTTACGACGATTACCAGCTTTTCCTGATTAACTCGGGGGCGGAGGCCAACGAGAATGCGTTGAAATTGGCTTCCTTCTACAACGGGCGTACCCGTGTGGTGTCGTTCAGCAAAGCTTTTCACGGGCGTACGTCATTGGCTGTGGAAGTGACGGACAATCCGAAAATCATTGCTCCTGTCAATGCCAACAACCATGTGACTTACCTGCCCCTGAACGATACGGATGCCATGGAGGCGGAGCTGGCAAAAGGCGATGTCTGTGCCGTGATAATCGAAGGTATCCAAGGGGTAGGGGGTATCCGGGTGCCCGAAGCCTCTTTCTTGCAGGCATTGCGTCGGGCATGCGATGAAAACGGTACGGTGCTTGTCTTGGATGAGATACAGTCCGGTTATGGGCGGAGCGGACGGTTCTTTGCTCACCAATACAGTGGCATCCGTCCCGACTTGGTGACAGTGGCGAAGGGTATCGGCAATGGCTTCCCGATGGGTGGCGTGCTGATTAGTCCCAAGTTTGAGCCGGTCTATGGGCAGTTAGGCACTACTTTCGGAGGCAACCATTTGGCTTGTTCAGCCGCCATAGCCGTGCTTGATGTCATGAAGAAGGAAGGCCTGGTGGCGAATGCGGAAAAGGTAGGTGCTTACCTGCTGAAGGAACTGAAGGGTTTCAAGGATGTCAGAGAGGTGCGCGGAATGGGACTGATGATTGGTCTGGAGTTTGCCGGCTCGGTCAAGGAACTTCGCCACAAGCTGCTTTTCGAACAGAAAGTGTTCACCGGTGTGAGCGGCACCAACGTGATTCGTCTGCTTCCGCCTTTGTGCCTCAGCATGGATGAGGCTGATGATTTCCTGGAGCGTCTGCACCGCGCGTTGAAGTAAAACGGCGTTCCCTCATATCGGTTCTTATCGGGTAGAGATGCTTAAAAAAATGAATCGGCCGGCTGGTTTACGGGAAATCAGTTGGCCGATTCATTTTTTTCTTTCTTTTCTTTGGTTAGCTTAATCTCTTTTCCTCAATCAAAATAATAGCAGAAAAGGAATTTTTTGTAACTTGCGACCTGCTAATCACAAAGGAAGTATCAATTATGCAATTTCTTGAAGATGTATTGCAGGTCATTAGTACCTGGCTGTGGGGATGGCCCATGATTATCATGCTGTTGGGCACTCACTTGTTTTTAACCGTCCGTCTGCGTTTTCCACAGTTACATTTGTTTAAGGCTATCCGGCTCTCTGTCAGCAAGGATGATGAGGCAAAGGGGGATGTCAGTCAGTTTGGTGCGTTGGCCACTTCGCTGGCGGCAACCATTGGCACGGGCAACATCATCGGTGTGGCCACGGCTGTTGCTTTGGGCGGACCGGGGGCTGTGTTCTGGTGCTGGCTGACCGGTGTGCTGGGTATGTCTACTAAATATGCCGAAGGGTTATTGGCTGTGAAATATCGGGTCAAAACCGAATCGGGTGAAATGTTGGGAGGCCCGATGTATGCCCTCGAACGTGGACTTGGCATGAAATGGATGGGGGTGCTGTTTTGCGTGTTTACGGCTTTGGCAGGGTTTGGCATTGGCAACACCGTACAGTCCAACTCCATTTCGCTCCTGCTCAATGAGTCGTATGGTATTTCTCCCCATCTGAGTGGCGTGGTGATGGCTTTACTCACGGCTTTTGTGATATTGGGTGGTGTGAAAAGCATTGCCAGGGTTTGTATGGCGTTTGTGCCTTTCATGGCTTTGTTCTATGTGTTGGGTTGCCTTTATATATTGTTCATTAACCGTGCCTATGTGGGCGAAGCCCTGTGGCTGATACTTGACTCGGCTTTTTCGCCTAAGGCTGCCGGAGGCGGTTTTGTGGGTACGACGGTGATGATGGCAGCCCGTTATGGTATTGCCCGCGGCCTGTTTTCCAATGAGTCTGGTTTGGGTTCCGCTCCCATTGTGGCGGCAGCTGCGCAGACGCGCAATCCGGTCCGCCAGGCATTGGTTTCGTCCACAGGCACGTTTTGGGATACGGTCATCATTTGTGCACTGACTGGGTTGGTGCTGGTCAGCAGCATATTGGCTTATCCGGATATTGACAGTTCCAATGATGCGGCTCTTACACAGGTGGCATTTTCCAAGATACCCTATGTAGGCATGCCCATCTTGTCTTTTGGCATCGTCACGTTTGCTTTCAGTACCATTTTGGGATGGAGTTACTATTCACAAAAGGCGGTGGAATATTTGGGTGGACGGAGGTGGATGCTCGGCTATCGGATATTGTGGATTGTATTGGTGTATGTAGGTTCTGTCGCTAACCTTTCTTTGGTATGGAATTTTGCAGATATAGCCAATGCGCTGATGGCTTTGCCCAACTTGATTTCGCTCTTGTTGCTTTCGGGTGTTGTGGTACGCGAGACGCGGAAATATTTGTGGAGCGGAAAGCTGGATGAGAGGCATTTCGAATGACGGAGAATCCGTACGAGCGGAATACTCTTGGAAAAAAAATCGGCCAACCGGTTTCTTGCAAATCAGTTGGCCGATAATATTATCAGTAGTTCTTTTCCATCAATGAGTTGTAGTCTGTTTCCGACTGCGGGATTTCAAATATCCATCCATCTTCATCTGTTCCTTTTTGCAAGAAGCCGCAGAAGGTGATGTCGTAATTGCTCCCGTCGCGGTCAATCGGCAGCTGGAGGCGTTTCAAATCGAACCACCGGAAACCTTCGCCCCACAATTCAATGCGGCGGTGTTGCATGATGGCGGATATCAGTTCGTCACCGCTGGCATCGCATCCCGTCATGTCTGGGTCGCGTTGTTCTACAAACAAGCTGAGGTATTGGCGTGATGACGTTTCATTGCCAGCGCGGGCGTATGCCTCGGCAGCGATAAGGTACATCTCGGACAAACGCATGAATGCATAGTCGCCTACGGCACTTGCGGTAGAACGTGCGGTGAACTTGCGGTTCTGGTATACACGTTGGTTGTAACTACTGCTCGGCACTTCGGCTGTACCGGTTGGATCCCACCATTCGCGGCGGTAATCGTTTTCACCCATGCGGTCGTATGTGGCCTGGTTGATGCATTTGATACCTGTGCGGACACTTGTCGAATTGAAATTCCATGACATGTATGCGTAGAACGAATAGTAGTACACTGTCTGGTCGTCTTGTGTCAATGCTGCATACATGGCTTCATTCGTATCCGAACTGATATCTGCAAAACCGTTCATCAGTTCATCAGGGGTCATGATTGACAGTCCTTCCGACTCTGCGACTTCAATAGACTGGCGGGCATATTCGGCGGCTTCGGCATAACGTTGTTGCGTCAATGCCACGCGCGCCTGGAGTCCTAATGCCGTTTTCTCGGTATAGTGGTTGATGTCTTCCGCTTCATATCCTTCCAGTAGTTCGGCAGCTTCCGACAAGTCGTTGTTGATGCCTTCGTAGACTTCTTCTACTGGTGTACGCGCTATTTCCGACAAGGTTTCGGATGTGTCACGGTAGGGTATGCCCGGCTGTGTGTTGTTTTCTCCGTTGATGTACGGGCGTGCGTAATATTGTACCAGCTGGAAGTGCGACCATGCTCGGATGCAGAGTGCTTCGCCCCGGATGTACTGTGCCTCCTGCTCTTCTTCCTCAGTCAGGTTTTCCAATGTTTCAAGCCCTTCCAGGACCAGGTTGGCGTTCAGGATGAATTTGTAATAGGTTTCCCATATTCCTGAGTTGTATGAGCTGGATGCATTGGTGTTATAGCTCCAGTTCAAATAGCCTTGGTGCCATGTTTGGGTGTCCCATGTCATGTCATCCCCCATGGCTTCACGCCCGATGATGAATCCCGGTTCTCCACCCATTCCCTGGTTGCCCAAGTCTTGCGAAACCATTTTACGGTGAATCCCGTTCAATGCTGCGTATAGATTGTCTACCGAGCTGTATATCTCACTTGCAGAAATTTGGTCGGTAGGCGTTACGTCCAGGTAATCGCCGCTGCAACTTGGCAGTCCCAAGCCGAGCAGAAACAATGTGCTTAATGCGGTGTATTTGAAAGTTTTCATATAATCATGTTTTTAAGTTCGTAACTGTTTTTTTAGAATGAAGCGTTCAATCCGACGGTAATGGTGCGTGCGGGCATGTATTCATTGTAACTTACCCCGGAGTAGTTGGCTTGCGGGTTCAGCCCTTGGCGTGCTTTGATCATGAACAGGTTTTCTGCGGTGACATTAAGACGTGCGCTTTTTACCATGATATGCTGCAACCATTTTTTCGGAAGATCGTACGAAAGGGTGATGGTACGCAGGTTCAGGTAGTTGGCACTCGTCAGCCAACGTGTGGAATAACTTTGTCCGATGCTGGTGGCATGGGTACTGTTGTTATCCAGTCGTGGCACATCTGTGATGTCGCCGGCCTGTTGCCATGCTTTTTTAACATCTTCGTGCATTGCGTAGCCGAAACTGCTGTTGCTCATCAGCGTGGCGTATGTCAAATCGAGTACTTTGCCCCCGAGTGAGTAGGAGAACACGCCAGACAGTTCCAATCCTTTATACCCAACATTGAAATTGAATCCTCCGTAAATCTTCGGGATGGCCGACCCGCTGTAGTCGTACTTCGCATATTGGTACGAGTTGGTCAGTTGTTGCCCGTTTATGGTGACCAGTGTGCTTCGCACCGATTCGGTCATTGTCCCGTCGGCTTCATTGTAAGCGTCTGTGTCCAGGTAATATAAGCCGTCTCCATTTTCCGGATTTACACCATACCACTGGCGCAGCCAGAATTCATAGATGGAATGTCCTACCATGTACTTCTTGCTGTCGGTCACGATACCGTTTTCATTCCCTTCCGGGAGTTTGGTTATCTTGTTCTTTACGTGCGTCCCGTTCACGCCTGCGGAGAATGTCCAGTCGTTGCGGCGCACGAACTGATAGGACAGGTCGAATTCAATACCGTTGTTCTTCACTTTTCCGATGTTTTGTACGATAGAAGTCACACCGTTCGACAAGGGGATGGATGTATCGAAGAGCAAATCTTTCGATTGCTTGGAAAAGTATTCTATGGTACCGTTGAGGCGATTGTCGAATAATCCGAATTCAATCGCTACGTCCGAGGAAATTTGTGTTTCCCACTTCAGGCTCGTATTTGCCAAGGTCGACAGGTATACTCCGGCTTCGGAACCGTTGCTTACACCCAATGTGTACAACAACTGGTACGGATAATAGCTGTTTTCTCCGTCCGAATCAAGAATGGCATCGTTGCCGGTCTGCCCGTATGAAGCACGCAGTTTCAGGTTGTTTATCCAGTCTATGTTTTTCATGAAATTCTCTTCACTGATTCGCCACGAAGCACCGAATGACCAAAAGTTACCCCACCGGTTGTCGCTTGAAAAGCGGGAAGATCCGTCGTGCCGGTAAGAGATGGAGGCATAATATTTGTTATTGTAGTCGTAATTCAAACGTCCGAAATACCCTTCTTTCCGATACCGGTTCGTATATGAAGTCAGTTCACTGATTGACGTGAAATTTTCGAAATCGTAAATGCCCGAAATCACTTCGCCCAGTTTCATCGCATATTCGTATTCGTATTTGTATTCGTAGTTTTCATGTCCTAAAAGTATGTCAAATGTATGTTCTCCGAAACTCTTGTTGTATTCAATCAGTTGGTTGAATGTTTGGGTCAATGTGCGGGTGGTGAGCAGGCTCAATCGTCCAGGACCGGAGGTACCGTCACCTACCAACGGGTTTTCATACACTTTCCGGCGCAAATCGGTGTTTTCCAATGCATAATTCACCGTGAAGCTCAGCCCGTCAATCGGTGCAATCGTTGCATACACGCGTCCTGTCGTATTCATGTTCGAAATTTCACGGTTGTTCCAGAGGGTTTCTGCAATGGCATCGCGTCCATTGTTTGAAATACGTGCGCCGTCATAGTCGTAGGTATACTCGCTGGGGTTAGTCGTCGGGTTCCCGTCAGAATCCAAATAGGCACCCGTTTCCAAGTCATGCTTGTGTACCGGATAAATTGGAGCCATCGTGCGCACAAACCGGGTCAGGTTGCTGTATGCACTTGAATTGCTCGAGGTAGATGTGGAATAATTGGAGTTGGTACGTACTACACCTACGTTTACGCCCGATTTGAACCATTTCACTGGGTACACATTGTAGTTTACACGGGCAGAATAGCGTTCAAAATCCGTTTTCAGCATGTAACCATTGTCTTTCAGGTAACCGACAGAAGCATAACTGTCGCTCTTGTCCGTGCTTCCGTTGTAGCTCACGTTGTATTCCTGGCGGTATCCTGTAGAGAATGCCGCGTCCTCCCAGTCCAGGTCGTCTCCCCATTTGAGTGCGCTTGCCGCCGAGTTCAGGAGTCCGTCCGTTCCTACGATTTCTGTATCGCCGATGCCTACAAACGGATTATATATCAGCTTGTCGATGATTTCATTAGATGCTGCTTGTGCTGCATCTGAAGTAGAATATCCGCTTGATACATAAGAGTTTTTTAGCATTTGCCATTGCAAGGGATAATATTCGTATACGTTTACCCTCGCATAGTCGCTGTAGGCACGGGTCGACCAGCCTTGTGATACGTTGAGGGTGATACCTGTACCTCCCGAAGTATTCGTACCCTTCTTTGTTGTAATCAGGATGACACCGTTTCCGGCACTCGAACCGTAGAGCGAGGTGGATGCCGCGTCTTTCAGTACCGTTATCGATTCGATGTCGGTAGGGTTGATGTTGGAGATATCACCGTTGTATACTGCTCCGTCCACTACATACAAAGGTGAGCTCGAGGCATTTACCGATCCGAAACCGCGAACCCGTATAGATGCCGATTCACCCGGCTGTCCCAACGAAGATGTCACCTGTACACCCGATGTATTTCCTTCCAGCGCTGATGTGGCATTGGTAATCGAACGTTTTTCAAGGTTCTTTGATCCTACCACGCTGGCAGAACCGGTAAAGGATGATTTTTTTGCCGTACCGTAAGCCACTACCACGACTTCGTCCATCATTTCCGCATCGCTGCGCAATTCCGTACGGATAAATCCTTCCTTGATGCTGATTTGTTGGGTTTCCATACCAATATACGAAATCCTCAAATGTTTCGCAGAAGCAGGCACACGCGATATTTCGTATTTGCCGTCAATATCGGTTACGGTACCGATATTTGTTCCCACTACAAGTACTGAAGCTCCGATGATTGGTTGTCCATCTTCTGCCGAAATTACGACACCTGTTACTTTGGATACTTGTGCCGTAGCTATTCCTATACTTAATATAAGTAAGGAAAGCAATAATGTCACTTTTTTCATAAATCGCTAAGCTTTAAATAAACAATCTTTTTATTTTTTGAACAATATTGTCTTTGTTTTGCAAAAATACACAATGTTTTGATATAATAAAGTTATTTGATGCTAAATATTGGTTTAAGACAATTTTTAACTATGATTCATGAAAATTATTAAGCTTATCAAAATGGATAGCAGGGTTGTTTTGGCTGATAGCTGAAGACATAAAAAAAGACGAGGCTGACCCCTTACAGGTCAGCCTCGTCTTTTTTATGTTCTTTAATTGTGAGAAGTATTTATGAGCACCGCAGCACTTGCCCGATACGCAATGTGGTAGTCCGCTTGATTCCGTTCAACTGGCACAAACGGTCAATCGATATGTGGTACAACCGCGAAATGCGTCCTAACGTATCGCCTTTGCGGATTTTGTGGTAACGGATTGTCGTGTTGCCCGTTTCTGTCGGAACAATGGACTTGCCTTCCTTCAGTCCCGCCAATGCATGCGTGCGCTGGTAAGGATACCTGTTGGCTCCCCGGATGAACAGGTAACTGTCGGCCACGATGTCTTGTTGTGGGAAGTCGAACATGAATTCCGGATTGATTACTTCGCCTAAAAAGCGGGTTTCGAAGTGCAGGTGCGATCCCGTAGAGCGTCCCGTGTTGCCACCCAAGCCGATAGGGTCTCCTGCTTTGACATAATCGTTTTCTTTCACTATCTGTTTTGAGAGGTGGCCGTAGATGGTTTCCAACCCGTTGTCGTGGCGGATTACCACGTATTTGCCATACCCACGGTGTTCGTATTTCACCATGCGCACTTTCCCGTCGAAAGCCGCACGGATGGTGTCTCCGATATACACCTTGATGTCCAGCCCATTGTGCATACGCCGCCACCGCGGTCCGCATTTCGATGTGATTTTGGTATGTTCGGTGGGCATGCAGAAGCCCGTAAGGTCGATACGGAAAGTGTCGGGAATCTGGACCGTATTGCCGTACGCATGTACACGGTCGTTACGCCAGTTGGGGTACAAGTCATAAGCAGGATATTCTGCCTGTTCCGCTTTGATTTGGCGAATCAACGCCAATGAGTCCACAGCTTTCAGCTTTCGGTCGACGGGAGCCTGACGTGCCAGCAAGTCTTGCCCCGAAACATGCACGCTTGTCAGTGCCAATGCTGCAACTGTTACACTTTTAATACATTTTAAAATCATCCGTTTCTATTTTTTCTTTCTGTATTCATCGGTCGGGATACTTTTCTTCCGCACGATGCCAGAATACCTTTTAGAGGTTTAACCAATCCAAATTATTTGATTTCTTGCAGGAGTTGCCCCGCAATTCTTTAAACGGTTTCAAATATAGTTTTTTTTCTGCAATGCTGCACAGGAAGTTAACGATTTTTATGCCAAAAACAGAGCGGACATGTATAAACATGTTGTTAAACATAACTTGACCGTGCAGTTGATTTGGGTCAATCTTTTTACGGTTGCTGGCGGGGCGTACTTGTTGCCGTATCGTCTGTCTCCACAAAACGTCCTTCTTTCCACTCGAAAACAAGGGGAACCTGCCGCAGGTAGGGCTGCAGTTGGCTGGCGGTGTCTTCATCCATGTAGTCGGGGGTGGTGTAGGTGATGGTGAGTGTACGGTCCTGGTCCGAAAGGCGGAGTTCGGTAAGGTACATATCGGCATACAACCGCAGGTTCTTCAGCGAATCGGCGGCGTGTTCGGTTGCGGGAGGAAGATAGAAACGGTTTTCCGGGGGGAGGGAGAGGAAACGGCTTGCCGGCAATTCGTGCCATTGGGTGTCGTAGAAGCTCGCTTTACTGTCGGCCACCGGCCCGAAGTAGGTGCGTACCACGCATATTACTTTCACCGAGTCGTTGAGCGGGAGCAATTTCATTTCCTCTCGGCTCGATTCGCTCACCTGTACGGACAGGTAGTCGTCTGTCAGCCGTGTCATCTCTGCGGTGTTCCCGAAGCGGTTTTTAACTTCCGCTTTCATGTTGCTGGCAAGAAAATCGCCGAAATCCTCACGGTTCACTTTGGTCAGCAGGGGCGAAAGCGAGTCAGGCATGGCGATGTACAGCGAATTCATGTCCTGTGCCTGCACTGCCAGGCAGCACAGCATGCTTATGATTCCTATGATTTGTTTCATCTGTTCCGTTCTTTCAAAATTAAACTGCACCAAAGATACTGATTTCTTTCGAGGTGGGCAAGCAGGACAGCGTATTCGGTGCCGTATATGCCACGTTGGAAACACGGTGTGCCGGTCCGTGTCCGGTGCTTGGGCTTTATGCTTCTCCTCCTTTGCGTTTCAAAAAGTCGGTGGGGCTTTCGCCGAAATAATCTTTGTAGCATTTGGTGAAATACGAAGGTGAGCTGAATCCCACTTCGTAGGTGATTTCGGCTATCGTCTTGTCAGTCTGTGCCAGCAGCAAGGAGGCACGTTTCAGGCGGGCGATACGCAATAGTTCGTTGGGCGGATAGCCTGTGAGTGCCTTTGCCTTGCGGTAGAGCTGCACGCGGCTCAGCCCCAACTTGTCGCCTAATTCTTCCACGCCCAGCTCCGAATC
This sequence comes from uncultured Phocaeicola sp., assembly GCA_964488405.1. Lineage (GTDB taxonomy): Bacteria > Bacteroidota > Bacteroidia > Bacteroidales > Bacteroidaceae > Phocaeicola. The sequence continues at coordinate 11,766 of CAZAUU010000007.1, read as the reverse complement.
GCCTAAGCGTGCTTCGATGAGCGAGCGCAGCTTCTCCACAAACCCCTTGTCCACTTCGCTGATAGGCTCTTTCTTCAGTACCGAGCGGTCGGCAAAAAAGCTTTGCAAGCGGCGGCGGTTGTCGATGAGGTTCCTCAGGCGCACCCGCAGCAACTTGGCACTGAATGGCTTCAGGATGTACGAGTCGGCACCGCATTCGTATCCTTGTATCTTCTGTTCGTCCATGCTGTAGGCGGTAAGCATCATGACGGGGATGTGTGAGGTCTGTATCTCCGATTTCAGCCGGCGGCAACATTCCATGCCGTCCATGACGGGCATCATCACATCGCTGATAATGGCATCGGGCACGTACTTCATGGCTTGTTGCAGCCCTTCCTGGCCGTTCGAGGCTTCTATGACGGTGTATTCCTCATCGAGCAGCATCTTCACGTAGTCGCGCACGTCCTGGTTGTCGTCTATCACCAGCACGGTTTCCTTGTCCTGTCCTTCGCTCACGTCCGATGCGCCCCGCACTGTTTCTTGGGCTGCGGACACCACGGCTCCTTCTTTCAGATTGGCCATTATGGCGTTCTTTTCCACCTTTTCGGTAAGGGTTCCTTCCTGCTTCATTGGGATTTCCACCGTGAAGGCGGTTCCTTTCCCCTGTACCGTGTCTACTGTCACCGTGCCGCCGTGCATTTCAACAAATGCTTTCACCAGGGCCAGCCCGATTCCCGAGCCGGCGTAATGCACGTCAATCTGGTAGAAGCTGTCGAAGATGTGCTGCACGTGTTCGGGTGCCATGCCCACACCTGTGTCCGCGACCCGGTAGCGCAGCCATTCCTTCCCGTTGCGCCCGAATTGCGAGAGCGACAGTTCCACATGTCCGTTTTCGGGAGTGAATTTGAAAGCGTTCGAGAGCAGGTTGTACGTGATGCGTTCCATTTTTTCCTTATCGGCTATGAGCACATAAGGCTTGCCGGCGGGAGCCGCCGAAATGTTGAAATGTATGTGCTTGTGGTAGGAAAGCGTGCGAAATGCTTCCGTCCACTCGTTTATTTCCTGGGAAATATCGAATTCGGACAAATATATTTTCAGCTTGCCGCTTTCGAACTTGCGGAAGTCCAGCACTTGGTTTACCAGCCTGAGCAGTACGGTCACGTTCTTGTGTATGGTGCGCAGCAGGAAGCGTTCGCGCTCGTCCATGTGCTTGCTGGCCTGCAGCTGGTCTACCGGGTCGGCTATCAGGGTGAGGGGAGTGCGGAAGTCGTGCGACACATTGGTGAAGAAGGCCAGTTTGGCGTGGGTGGCCTCTTCCAGTTGTTTGGAGAGGTCTATCAGCTGGTCGCGCTGCTCTTCCAGCTGTTTCTTTTGCCCGGAAAGTTCCAGGTTCAACCTGTTTTTTACCCAGAAGCCCCGTACGGCGACAAACAGTGCCATGCCGAACAGTGTCAGTATCACGATGCAGGCATACAGCAGCGTGCGTTGTGAAGCATAGCGGGTGAGGTAGTTTTCTATCTGCTTGTCGAGTTCCCCTATTTTTTTGTCGAGCTGGTGGATTTGCTCCGTTTGCAGCAGCATGACGCGGGCATTGTTCTTGTTGACCAACGCCGATGTGAGGCGGGTCTCACGCTCGAAAGGTTTTCCTGTGAGGATTGCCATGGCCGTCTGCATGACACGGTCGCCTCCTGTGGGGTAGATGAAGGTGGCGTCCAGTTGTCCGTTTGCCACCTGCTCCACGCCGTATCCTCCGCCGCCGATGGCATCGATGCCCACGAACAGCATGTCCTTTTCGCGCCCGTATTTCAGGGCGGCCTCGTAGGCTCCTGCCGCCATGCGGTCGTTGTGCGCAAACACGATGTCAATCTGTGGGTTGTGTGCCAGGAGCGAGTCGAATGCCTGCCGGGCGCGGTCGCGCAGCCAGGAGGCATCCACCGAGGTGGTGACCCGGATGTCCGGATATTCGCGCAGGGCGTCCGTCATGCCGCGGTGCCGTTCTTTTGCCGGTGTGGAGCCGCGAAGCCCCATCACTTCCGCCACCCTGCCTTTTCCTTGCAGGCGGGAGGCGATGTATTCGCCGGCTTTGTACCCGATGTCGTAATTGTCCGCTCCGATGTACGCCGTGTACTTGTCCGAGTGTATTTTCCGGTCGGTCAGTATCACGGGGATGCCGTGCGCGTATGCCTTTTCGATGACGGGCGTGATGGCGTCTGCCTCGTTGGGCGACACCACAAGCAGGTCTACTTTGTTGCGTATCAGCATCTCGATGTCGTGTATCTGCTTCCGGCTGTTGTCGCCCGCGCTGCGGAACACCACTTCCGTGCCCGGATAGAGCAATGCCTCACGGCTGATTTCGCGGTTCATCTGTTCGCGCCATTCGTCGTCGCTGCACTGCGATACGCCGATGGTGTAACGGTTTTCCCTTGGGGCGCATGCCGACAGAAGGACCGCAAGAAGCAGCGGCAGGAGGCCGGAGTATGGATATGTGTATTTCATAATACGGTTCGATTTTTGGTACAAATGCAAAAATAATCAATAAAATCGGACCGGCAAGGTTTGTTTGGTGAATGATGTTGGTGCATGCAAACTGCGCGGCCGACCACGTAAGGTTACGTGGCCGACCGCGTTTGCCTTGTCCTGTATGTGCGGCCCGGCAGGATGTGGGTCAGCCCAGCTTTTCTTTCAGGCGGTCGGGCAGTACAGGCATCGCCCCGTTTTGCGTGCAGACGTATGCCGATGTTTCCACCGCCAGCTTGTGTGCTTCGTTCACCGGCATCCCTTTCAGGATGGAAGCCACGAAGGCGGCTGTAAACGAGTCGCCTGCTCCTACCGTGTCGGCAACTTCTACCTTCGGTGTTTCCACAAACGAGACCTCGCCCGGCGTGAAGACATAGCTGCCGTTGACCCCGCAGGTCAGGATGAGCATCTTCAGGTTGTATTTCGCTAGGAGAATCCAGCATTTGTCTTGCAGGTCAATGCCCGGATAGCCGAACATGCGGCTGATGGTCACCAGCTCCTCATCGTTAATCTTCAGGATGTTGCACTTGCGCATGGATTCGCAGACGATTTCTTTGGTGTAGAACCCCTGGCGCAGGTTGATGTCGAATATCCTGTATTGTCCGTCGCCGTCGGGCATGGTGTCGAGGAAACGGTTGATGGTGCTGCGCGAAACCACGCTGCGCTGAGCCAGCGAACCGAAGCATACCGCACGTGTCCGGCGTGCCAGGTCTTCCAGTGCGGGTGTAAACGGGATGTTGTCCCATGCCACGCCTTCCTTGATATCGTAACAGGGCACGCCTTCGGCGTCCAGTTCCACTTGTACCGTACCCGTGGGGTAGGGTACCACTTCCACCATTGTGTTCAGTTTCTTTTCGCGGAAGTTGTCCAATATCTCCATTCCCAACTTGTCGTTTCCCACGGCACTTACCACCCGGCTGTCTAATCCGAACTGTGACACGTGGTAGGCGAAGTTTGCCGGTGCGCCACCGATTTTCTTTCCTTCGGGCAACACGTCCCACAACGCTTCGCCCATTCCGACTACGATTGTATTTCCCATGGTCTGTAAGTTTTTTTATTTATCCGTTTATGAATGTATGTTTTTTCAACGTGTAAGTTTGAGGGTATATATGACAAGGTACAGGACGCCTGCCGTCATGACGGCAACGGCCCCGTTTTGCCCCACGGCATCGCTGGCAAATCCCATGAGGAGGGGGAACACCGTCCCGCCGAAAAGCCCCATGATCATCAGTCCGGAGATTTCGTTCTTCTTGGCCGGCATGGCAAGAAGTGCTTGCGAGAATACGATGGAGAACACGTTCGAATTGCCGAAGCCGATAAGGGCGATGGCGATATAGATGGCTGTCTGGTCGATGGACACGAACAGCATCAGCATGGCGGCCAGCATGCATGCCACACTGACGGCAAGGAACGGTTTCGAAGCGACCTTCTGCAGGATAATCGCCCCCGAAAGGCAGCCCAGCGTACGGAAGATAAAGTAGAGGCTGGTGGCGAATCCCGCTTTGTCAAGTGGCATGTCGAGGCGTTCCATCAGTATTTTGGGCGCAGTGGTGTTGGTGCCCACGTCGATGCCCACGTGGCACATGATGCCCACGAAGCAGAACAGGATGAAGGGATTGCCCAGCAGCTTCAGGCAGCCGGCAAATCCCGAGGCACGGTCGGGTGCCTCTTCTTCGATGGGTGTGGCGGATAACCACAGGATGGCGATGACCGCCACTACCATGTAGACGGGGAACAGCACGCGCCACCCTATTCCGAACTCAGGAATCGCCTGTGTGGCTCCCCACATGGCGATGTAGGGTGCCAGAAACGAGGCTATTGCCTTGACGAATTGCCCGAAGGTGAGCGAACTGGCGAGCTTGTCGCCGGTGATGATGTTGCTCAGCAGCGGGTTCAGCGAGGTTTGCATCAGGGCATTGCCGATGCCTAAAAGCGAGAATGAGCACAGCATCAGTCGGTAGCTGTCGCCAAATATCGGGATGAGCAGCGAGACGAACGTGACAAACAGGCTCAGCAGCACTGTCTTTTTCCGCCCGATACGGTTCATCAGTATGCCCGTAGGCACCGAGAAGATGAGGAACCAGAAGAACACCAGCGACGGGAAGATGTTGGCTTCGGCATCACTTAGGTTCAGGTCCGCCTTTACATAGTTCGAAGCGATTCCCACCAGGTCTACAAAACCCATGGCAAAGAAGCAAAGCATCACGGGAACCAGTTTGCCATATTTGATTTGATTGTCGAGAGTCATGTTCGGAATAGGTTAAGATGAAACATTAATTTTCGTCCAGTTTGTACACGGTCATCGACTTGACGGTGAAGCTGCCGCGTCCGGAGGCGAACGATATCTTGTTGTAGGGAACCGAGGGGAAGACCAAGTTCGTCATGACAAACTTGCCTTCTTCGCCGAAAGCCTCGATGCTGCAACGGTCTACCAGCAGCCGCAGGCGGATGTGGTCCGTATTGGGCACGGGAGCCACCGTCACGGCAGGGAAGTCGGTACTGAAATCCGTCTTTCCGCTCTCCCTCCGGTCCATGACGAACTGCTTGCGTGCCACATCGTAGTACATGTCCACTTTCTCCCCCTTGTCATTCGACAAGGTGAATGCAATCCGCGAGGCTCCCGCGTTCCTGATGTCCAGGCCGATTTCGTATGCACCGTTGTTACCGTCAAGCAGGCTGGCTATTTCGTAGGTGTCGCTTACCTTGAAGGAAGGTATCTTCACCTGCTGTTTCCGTAATTTCGCCATTTCGGGCGATGGTGCGCAGCGCAGTAGCAGTTCGCCGTCCTGCCGGTAGAGGGTCAGGTCGCGGGCGACGGTGTTCGAACCCCTGTACTGGAGGGTGGGCAGTACGGTCTGGTATTGCCAGTTGCTCATCCATCCCAGGGCGATGCAACGTCCGTCCGGGGCATTGCTGAACGTGACTGTCGCGTAATGGTCTTTTCCCCAGTCCATCCATTTGGTTTGCGTGGGGGCTTCGTTGACAAACCTCTTCCCGTCGAATGTCCCTACGAAATACTGTGCGGCATTGCCTCCGGACGGGCCTCCGGGATTGATGTTGCAAATCAGCACCCATTTTTTTTCGTTTGTGCCTTCCACGGGCAGTTCCACCAGGTCCGGGCATTCCCATACACCCCCGTGCGCCCCCTGATGTGCGCCGAAGCTGCTCTCGTATTTCCATTCCTTCAGGTCCTCCGAAGAGTAGATGTCCATCTCCTGTCCTCCGGCAAGTATCATCACCCAGTGCTTGCCTGGCCCATACCAGAACACCTTGGGGTCGCGGAAGTCGCGTTTTGAGGATACCACTACCGGATTGGAATCATATTTCGTGAACGTCTTCCCGTTGTCGAGGCTGTATGCCATGCTCTGCGCCTGCGTGTCGCCCCACGGGGTCGATTTTGCCGATGTGTAGAAAGCCACTACCGCCCCCGCCCCGAAGCCGGCGGTGTTTTCATGGTCCACTACCGCCGATCCGCTGAAGATGGTACCCCATGCATCGGGCAGGATGGCAGTTCCCTCGAAGTTCCAGTTTACCAGGTCGGTGCTGGTGGAGTGCCCCCACGTCATGTTTCCCCACGTCGAGCCGTAAGGGTTGTATTGGAAGTAAAGGTGGTACACGCCGTCTTTGTAGAACATGCCGTTCGGGTCGTTCATCCACCCGTAGGCGGGTGTGTGGTGATACAGCGGGCGGAACATTTCACGGTTCGATGTGTCGAATGTATCGGACAGGGTGAACTTTTCCCAGCAGATGGCGGATTCGGGTATCCCTTGCACATCGAGGGACACGTTTTGCCCTTCGTATTCCGACAGGTCGAGCGGTACATAGTAATCCACTTTCTCGCGTGCCAGCCGGACATTGATGGCGGTGCCCGCATGCCGGTTGCCGGTGATGATGTATATCTTTCCTTCGGGTGCGCTGTCCTGTACAGGCAACAGCAGGTATTTCCCGGCTTTCTCGACAAGGAGGATGTTCTGTTCGTTTGCCAGGTGGCGGACAGGGACCGGAGTCCCGGCTGTGCCTGCCATCGGGGCAAGTCCTATCAGTGCCCCGATGCACAACGTTTTCATGGTAAGGGTGACCCCTTTGTTTCTTAAGGCTTTCATGTTTTCAGGATTTTGATACTGCAAAAATAGTTTTCCTCAGTCAATTTTGTGATAAAAATCGATTCAAATACAGGTAATTTTGTTTCATCCGTTTCATTCATATCCCTGGTTTTGTGTGTACAGCCCCGGGATGTAGTACATCTGGTTGTAGGGGATGGGGAAGAATTCGTTCTTTCCGGCCGTGTAGTTGGCATCGCGGTAATATTGCGCATACGTCTGCCCTTCGTATACATCGTTCTGCTCGCTGGCGAAGAAGGCGGTCAGCGTTTCGGAAGCGATGCCCCAGCGGCGCAGGTCGAAGTAGCGTCCGTTCTCCATGGCCAGTTCCAGGCGGCGTTCCCAGCGTACGCACTCGCGTGCCTGTTCCTTCGACTGGAAGTAAGAGGCGGGGTAGAGGGCAATCTCGCACTGGTCGGCTGCATAGCTGATGTGTTTTTCCACGGAGTTGGCGGCACGCTGGCGGATGTCGTTGATGATGGTACGGGCTTCTTCCAGGCGGTTCAGTTCCACGAGGGCTTCGGCACGCATCAGCATCACGTCGGTGTAGCGGAATACATAGTCGTTCATGGCGAAGGCCTGCCAGGAGCCGTTGTAGGTTTCGCCCTGCGAGCGTTGGGGCACTTCCTTGAGGGAGGTGTAGTAGCCGTAGGTGTTGGGCGTGCGGCTGTTGGCCGTGGTGAGGGTGTAGGCTTCCTCGTACTTGTAGGGGAAGGTGGGCATGCCGACGGTGTGGAAGAGGCGCGGGTCCCACTTCTGCGTGGTGGGCGAGCCGTTGACGGGGTAGGCGTTGTGGTCGTCGTCGTAGGTGTCGAACATGGGCAGTCCGTTCTCGGTCTTGAAAGCGTTCACCAGGTTCTGCGAGGGCTTGTGGAAGTCCCACCCGCAGCTCCAGATGCCCCAGCAACCGTTGAGCATGGTAGACCAGTTGGCGCGTCCGTAGGTGGTGTTGTCTTCCTCGTAGTCGGAAGTCTGTACGGCGAATACACTTTCCTTGCTGTTCTCGTATTCGGGCAGGAAGATGTCGCCGAAGTCCTCCAGGTAGCCGTAGCTCGAATTGACCACGTCGTCGGTGTAGTCCACCACGCGCTGCATGTACTCGGAGTTGATGTGGCTCACGCCCGTGTTGGCCTCATATCCGTCGCCCCATGCCAGGTCGAGGTAGCACTTCGCCAGGTAGGCTGCCGCCGCAATCTTGTTTACCCGCCCGCCATCGGACTGTGTGGTGGGAAGCACCTCATAGGCGGTCTGAAAGTCGTCGATAATCAGTTGGAACAGTTGTTCGTAGGTGTACTCGGTGTTGGAGGTTTCCTCTACGGTGTTGTTCACATACACTTCCTCGTCCACCCAAGGCACCTGGCGGAAGATGGTGACGAGCTTGTAGTAGAAGTGCGCCCGCAGGAAACGTACCTCGGCTTCGCGCTGTGCGGTGGTTTCCTCGCCCAGTACGCTGGCTCCGTTGCGTTCCAACGAGACGAGGGCGCGGTTGCAGCGCGACACGGCGCAGTAGAGGCGGTACCACAGTTCGTCCATGTGGTCGGGGTTGCTGGATGTGAGCGAACTCCATATCTCCAGGTGGTGGTAGTTGGTGTCGGTCGTCCCCGAGCCTCCCTTCAGGCAGTTGTCCGAAGTGACATCGCCGTAGGGGAAGAGGTTGAAGGGATAGGTGTACCAGCAGTCGCCCAGCATGGCATAGGCTGCCACGACCATTTCTTCGGGGTAAGAGAAAGCGGTGTCTTCATCGATGACCGCTGTGGGCTGGTAGTCCAGAAAATCGTTGCAACTGTTGAATGTAAGTCCCAGTGCGCAGGCTGTCAGGAAAGTATATAGCTTTTTCATAATTGTTTTATATTAAATGGTTGTTGTCAGAAACTTGCTTGTATGCCGAAGGATATGGATGTCGGGATCGGGTAGTTCCAGTCGGTGTTCTCCGGGTCGGAGCAGGTGAGGCTCTTGCTCTTGATGGTGAGCAGGTTCTGTCCGGAGATGTAGACACGGGCGTTGCTCATCTTCATTTTCGTCATGAATTTCTGCGGCAGGGTGTAGCCTATCTGCAGGGTGCGCAGCTTGAGGTAAGAGCCGTTCTCCACGAAGTAGCTGGAAGCACGTCCTTCGTCGGCGGTGTTGTCGGTAGTCAGTGCGGGGATGGTGGACGAGGTGTTGTCCGTGGTCCAGGCATCGAGCAAGCGGCTGCCCTTGTTGGAACCGGCATCGGTCACGCTCCAGAAGTCGGTCTGGAACTTCTGGTTGTTGTAGACATCCTTGTCGCACACTCCCTGCCAGAACATGCTGAGGTCGAAATTCTTGTAGGTCAACCCAATGTTGAGGCCGTAGGAGAATTTGGGTACGGGGTCGTAGATCCACGTCTGGTCATCGGAGTTGATGGTGCCGTTGCCGTCGAGGTCGGCGTATTTCAAACCGCCCACGCGGGCATTTGCCTGGCCGGATGCGTCCACTTCTTCCTGTGTCTGGAAGATGCCTTCCACCACGTAGCCCACGATGGATCCGTAGGCCTTGTGTGCCTGTACGAGGTCTTCCGTAGTGGTGTGCGCATAGGATCCGGTGGTGGTTTCGGGCAGGTAGGTCACCCAGCTGCGGTAGAAGTCGGCGTTGGCACTGAGGTCAAGTCCTAACCCGCACGCCAGTGTCTTGCGGTAGCCTAACTGGAACTCCATACCCCAGTTGCGCAGCGAAGGTCCGTTGATCCACGACGAGCCGCCTTCGCCCAAGGCACCCAGGTAGGCGGGGCTGATAAGCATGTCGTCCACGTCTTTTATAAAACCGTCGATGGATCCGTATACCTCGCCGTTGAAGAAGGTGAAGTCCGTACCGATATTGAACTGTTCGGCCGATTCCCATTTCAGGTCGGGATTGGCCAGCTGTGTGGCGCGGTAGCCGGAGGGGAAGGTGCCGGAGCCTTGCAGGTAGATGTCGTAGGCGGCCGAGGTCACGCGGTCCAGCCCGTAGTCGGCCACGTAGAGTCCGAACTGTGCGTTGTTGTCAATGTCCTGGTTACCGGTACGTCCCCACGAGAGGCGTATCTTCCAGTCGTCCATCCATCTCTGATCCAACAGCTTGGAGAGGCGGAAACCCAGCGTGGCGGCGGGGAAGGTACCCCAGCGGTTGTCGCGCCCGAAGCGGGAGGAACCGTCGCGGCGGATGGTGAAGGAGGCCAGTATGAGGTCATCGTAGTTGTAGTCCACCTTGCCGAAGAAGGAAGCCAGGCGGTAGCCCACCTTGGCACCGGAGTTACTGGTCACGCCCGTGGCGGCATTGGGCCACATGTAGTCGACGGTTTCCAGGATGTATCCTTCGGAGTAGGCGGAGAAATCCACCACGGTCTGCTTGTTCATTTCCGTACCCAGCAGGACGTTGAAGTCGTGGCGGTCGGCCAGCTTGAAGTTGTAGTTGATGGTGTTGGTCCAGGTCCAGTTCACCTCGTTGTTGTGCGAGAGGGTGGTGCTGGCCACATCGTTGTTCACGATGTCCGAGGAGTAGGTGTGTGTCATCGACTGGATGAACGAACCGTAATAGTCGATACCGAAGTTGGTGCGGAAGGTGAAACCTTTGAAAGGTTTGATGTCCACGTAGGCGTTGCCGAAAAGACGCCAGTAGTTCAGCGCATTGTCCTTGTTGTGGTACAGTTCGCGCAAGGGGTTCTGGCGGTCGCTCATACCTCCCACGGGACCGCCGAAGGTTACGCCGTCTTCTTCATACACGGGCACGGTGGGAGCCATCTTCAGGGCGTTTTCCATAGGAGCCGCATCCACCTGGCTGCTGTAGGTGACGGTGAAGTTCTCGCCCACGGTAATGTACTTGTTCACATTGTAGGAGGAGTTCATGCGGGCGGAGATGTTTTCGAAGTCGGTGTACTTCAGGATACCTTCGCTCTTCTTGTAACCCAAGGAGAACATTGTGGAGTGCTTGTCGTTGGCATGCGAGAGGGAGAGGTCGTAGTTCTGCGTGAATCCCGTGCGCGAAATCTCGTCCAGCCAGTCGGTGTCGGAGAAGCGCATGGTCTTGTTGGCGTTGATGTAGCCGTCATATAGGCCGTTGACCGTGTAGTTCACATACTGCGAGGTGGCAGGGTCCCATGCCGTGATGCTTGTCCCGCTGGAAGCGTTGAGGTTGAGCCCGTAGTTGCTGGCGTATGCCACGGGGTCCAGCCCGTCGTTCAGGGCAGCCTGTGCCATGGCGGTAGCGTATTGGGCGGTGTTACAGAGCTTCATCAGCGACTGCGAGGTGTAGAACTGTGCCGTCAGGTTGGCAGAGAAGTCCACCTTCACCTTGTCCGATTTTTTGCCTTGTTTGGTGGTGATGATGATGACACCGTTCGAGGCACGCGAACCGTAGATGGAGGCCGATGCGGCGTCCTTGAGCACCTGCATACTCTCGATGTCGTTGGTGTTCAGCGAGTTCAGGGCGCGTGTCGTAGGCACGCCGTCTACGATGTAGAGCGGGTCTTGCGAAGAGTTGATGGAGCCGATACCGCGGATGCGTACCGTGGCTGTGCCGCTGGGCGAACCGGTGGCGGTGATGGTCATGCCCGGCACCTTGCCCTGGAGGGAACGCATGGGGTCGGGGTCGGAGAGGGTTTTCAGTTCGTCGGTCTTCACCACGGCCACCGAACCGGTCAGGTCCGCCTTGCGCTGCGTGGTGTAGCCTGTCACCACAACCTCATCCAACATTTCAGAGTCCTCTTCCAGCGAGATGTTCATCATACTCTGTGCTTTCAGGATTTGGGTCTTGCACCCTAAATAAGAGATGGAGATTTCGGCACCTTCCTTCACCGTCAGGGTGAATTGGCCGTTAAAGTCGGTGATTGTCCCGTTCCGGTTGTCACCGATTTCTACTACAGAAGCTCCGATGACGGGGAATCCGTCCGCCTTGGAAACAACTGTCCCGTTTACTTGCAAGCTCTGGGCCTGCACTGCCGCACACATCCCGATGAGGAACAGTGCGAAAACGAATGTTCTTTTTATGCCTTCCATATATGCATTAAATTTAGTTGAACAAAAATTAATACTGCTTCACTCGATTGTCCCTGGTGGGGATGGTGCAAATGTAGGAAATGCCTCGGAACCGGTGTGAAAAGAATGTTTCACCTTCAATCAAAAATGATACATGAAACATTTTTGATTGAAGGTGAAACAAAATTGCAAACGGGTGG
>CAZAUU010000006.1:0-56455 GCA_964488405.1 uncultured Phocaeicola sp. | reverse complement strand
CATGTTCTACGACGACCCGCGCATGAGCCGTGCGGTCATCACGACAACCAAGTAATTTTTTCATCCACATTTTCGTTTTACATCCCCTTTCCGGACTAAGTGTAGTGAAGGAAGGGGATGTTTTTTTATCAGGCTTTTCCAACGGGTTGAAATGGAAAAGTATGAAAATACAATGTTACAAGGATGTATATATGTCGCCGGATGAACTGTTGCTGGACAATGAACCCTTCTTTGCGGAGGTGGCACGCCTGCTGTCGCAGGGCCATCGTGTAACCATTCGTGCCCAAGGGAACAGCATGTTCCCGTTCATCGTGGGCGGACGGGACAGCGTAGTGCTTCGCAGAAGCAAGGATATCGGTGTCGGAGACATCGTGCTGGCCATGCTGCCGGATGGCCGCTACGTGCTGCACCGCGTCTACCGGGTGGAAGGCGACGGGTTCGTGCTGATGGGCGACGGCAACCTGCAGGCCACGGAGCGGTGCAGCAAAGACCGTGTGCAGGGGAAGGCCGTCCGAATCCTGCGCGGCAACCGCACAGTGGATTGCACATCCAGATCCGCACACCGCAAGGCGGCGGTATGGCGACGGCTGTTGCCGGTGCGGCGGTATCTGCTGTACGCATTGCGGCTGTGTCTGAAACGCAACGGCCATTCCTGAAAAGAACTGATTCCACCATGCGAATAAACAACTGCCTGATGTGGCTGTGGAATGCCTCCGGAGGCTTCCGCGCGGCCATTGCCGGTTGTGCCCTGTCGGGCACGCTGCACACCGGCGTTTCCCTGTTTTTCGTGTATGTCTGCAAGCACCTGATTGACATTGCCACCGGCGTATCGGAAGACTCTCTCCCTACTTATACCGCCTGCCTTGTCCTTTGCCTTGCCATGCAGCTGCTGCTGTCTGTCGTCCGTAGCTGGCTTGCCGCCCGGACGGAAATCAGGCTGCGCAATGAGCTGCACCGCAGGCTCTTCACGCATCTGATGGAAAGCCGCTGGAGCGGGCGCGACACGTTGCACACCGGCGATGTGCTCAACCGGCTGGAGGAAGACGTGGTGACACTGACCGATGCGCTGTGCCGCACCGTCCCGGCCGTATTCATTACACTGGTGCAACTCGGCGGTGCCCTTTGGTTCCTTTCGCTGTTGGATATACGTCTGGCCGGCATCCTGGTGTTCATCATGCCCGTGGCTTTGCTGCTCAGCAAGGGTTACGTGCGGAAGATGCGCCGGCTGTCGCGCGACATCCGCGACACGGACAGCCTGATACAGGGCCACCTGCAGGAGAATCTGCAACACCGCGTCCTGATACGGACGCTGGAATACACGGCACGGAGCGTCCTGCGGCTTGCAACCCTGCAAGGGGCTTTGCAAGACAAGACGATGCGCCGCACCGACCTGTCGGTCTTTTCCCGCTCGATGGTGCAGGCGGGGTTCATGGCCGGATATGCCGTCGCCTTCCTGTGGGGCGTGTCGGGGTTGCAGGACGGCAGCGTGACATTCGGCATGATGGCCGCTTTCCTGCAACTGGTGGCGCAGGTGCAACGCCCGATGGTAGACCTGAGCCGTCAGATTCCGGCCTTTATCCATGTTTTCACTTCCACGGAACGGCTGGCCGAACTGGCAGACCTGCCCCTGGAACAGCAAGGCGACCCCGTCCGGCTGTCCGGCACTCCGGGTATCCGTATCAGCCGGCTGACGTATGCCTATCCGGGCAGCAAAAGGAAAGTGCTTGACGGTTTCACCTACGACTTCCGGCCCGGCAGCCTGACGGCCATCGTGGGCGAAACGGGCGCGGGCAAAAGCACGCTGATAAAACTGATACTGGCCTTGCTGCAGCCCGACGGGGGAGCAATCAGGTTCTATGACCGGGAACGGGAAGCCACGGCTTCTCCCCTCACCCGTTGCAACCTTTCCTATGTGCCCCAAGGCAATACGCTGGTAAGCGGTACTATCCGTGACAACCTCCTGATGGGAAATCCCGCTGCCACGGAAGAAGAACTGCGTTCGGCTCTCTACACGGCAGCCGCCGATTTCGTGTTTTCCCTGCCCGCAGGGCTTGACACGCCCTGCGGTGAACGGGGCACCGGGTTGAGCGAGGGGCAGGCGCAACGCATCGCCATCGCCCGCGGCCTGCTGCGCCCGGGAGGCATCCTGCTGCTGGACGAACCTACCTCTTCACTGGATAATGAGACCGAAGAACTGCTCCTGCAACGCCTCTCCGGACGACTGAAAGGGAAAACGCTCATCCTGGTCAGCCACCGGGAAACAATCGCCCGACTTTGCACGGAGGTTGTGCGATTGGGGGATGGTGCCGGATGAATATGAAATACCTAAAGATGCAAAAAAGCCAACTAATTCGCAATATTTTGTGTATGAATTAGTTGGCTTTTTGTATGCTATCTAATGAATGTCCCAATTTAGCCGTAAAGGGAAGTAGAAAGGTAGCGTTCTCCCGTATCGGGCAGCAACACGACGATGCGTTTCCCCTTATATGCTTTTTCCTGTGACAATTGGAGCGCAGCACATACAGCGGCTCCCGAAGAGATACCAACCAACAGGCCTTCAGTGGCAGAAAGTTCCTTCCCGGTGCGGAAGGCATCTTCATCCTTTATCCTGACAATACGGTCTACGACATCCGCATTGTAATTTTCCGGTATGAATCCTGCCCCGATGCCTTGCAGTCCGTGTTTTCCTGCCCGGCCGCCCGACAATACCGCCGATTGGTCCGGCTCTACCGCTACGATTTCGATATGCGGGTTCTTTATCTTCAATTCTTTCCCAGTACCACTCAACGTTCCTCCCGTACCTACACCCGCAACAAATACATCTACCTGTCCGTCTGTGTCCTGCCATATTTCCTCCGCCGTGGTCCGCTGATGTGCCAAAGGATTGGCTGGATTCTCAAATTGTTTCAGGATGATGGAGTTGGGTATGTCCCGATGCAATTCTTCGGCTTTCCGTATGGCCCCTTCCATGCCTTCGCTTCCGGGTGTAAGCACCAATTGCGCCCCTAAAGCTTTCAACAACTTCCTGCGTTCCACACTCATGGTGTCGGGCATGGTTAGTATCGTACGGTATCCCTTGATTGAGGTTATCCATGCCAGCCCCACTCCGGTATTGCCGCTGGTCGGCTCAATTAATGTAGCCCCCGGCTGTATTACCCCCCGATGTTCCGCATCCTCTATCATGGCAAGGGCGATGCGGTCTTTCACGCTTCCCCCCGGATTGAAACACTCTAATTTGGCAAGTATGCAAACTTCCACTCCATATTTTTTCACCATCCGGTCCAACCTCAACAAGGGAGTATGACCAATCAATTCTGTCAATTGATTATAAATTCGTGCCATATTTCATAAATTTTGATATGCTTGCCGGTTGCCACAGCGCTAAATCATGGCTGTAGGCTTGTTAAAAGAAAGAGGATGTACATTCCCCGTACACCCTCTTCTATACAGTCAAGAAAAAATCAATTTATTCTTATTTCTTTCCTTCCAGCTGTTCCTTCAATGCCACCAACGCATCGATGTCGCCCAAAGTAGTGGCAGCCATCTGATTTTGGATTACCGGAGCCTCTTCCTTCTTGGAAGCTCTCCTGGCTTTCTTCTCTGCCTTCTCTTCAGCCTTATGGGCATCTTCAAAGATACGGCTGTGGGACAGAATGATACGTTTCGCATCCTTGTTGAACTCAATTACCTTGAACTGCAACTTTTCGTCCAACTGAGCCTGTGAGCCATCTTCCTTCACCAAATGCTTGGGAGTAGCAAACCCTTCCACACCGTAAGGCAATGAGATAACAGCTCCTTTTTCCAACATTTCGATGATACGCCCTTCGTGTATCGAGCCCACCGTGAATACCGTTTCGAATACGTCCCACGGATTGTCTTCCAATTGCTTATGACCCAAGCTCAGGCGACGGTTCTCCTTATCAATTTCCAATACCACCACATCGATATCTGCCCCAATCTGTGTAAATTCCGACGGATGTTTGATTTTCTTTGTCCACGACAAATCTGAAATATGAATCAGACCGTCCACACCTTCTTCAATCTCCACAAATACACCGAAGTTTGTGAAATTGCGTACCTTGGCCGTATGCTTGGAACCTACCGAATACTTATCCTCAATGGTTTCCCATGGATCGGGTTTCAGCTGCTTGATGCCCAAGGACATCTTGCGGTCATCGCGGTCGAGCGTCAGGATAACAGCTTCGATTTCATCACCTACTTTCATGAAATCCTGGGCTGAACGCAAATGTTGCGACCATGACATTTCCGATACATGAACCAATCCCTCTACGCCCGGAGCGATTTCAACGAACGCACCATAATCTGCCATAACAACCACTTTGCCTTTCACATGGTCACCCACCTTCAGGTTCGCGTCAAGGCTGTCCCACGGATGCGGTGTCAGTTGTTTCAAGCCCAACGCAATACGTTTCTTTTCATTATCGAAATCAAGGATTACCACATTGATTTTCTGATCCAACTGAACCACTTCATGCGGATCGCTTACACGTCCCCAAGACAAGTCGGTGATGTGGATCAGACCATCTACGCCACCCAAATCGATAAATACCCCGTAGGAAGTGATATTTTTGACAGTACCTTCCAGTACCTGACCTTTTTCGAGTTTGCTGATGATTTCTTTCTTCTGCTGCTCTAACTCTGCTTCAATAAGCGCCTTGTGCGAAACCACCACATTCTTGAATTCCTGGTTGATTTTGACAACCTTGAATTCCATTGTTTTTCCTACGAACACATCGTAGTCGCGAATCGGTTTCACGTCAATTTGGGAACCAGGCAAGAATGCTTCAATGCCGAATACATCCACAATCATGCCGCCTTTCGTACGGCATTTGATGAAACCTTTGATAATTTCTTCGTTTTCCAACGCCGCATTCACACGATCCCACGAACGGACAGTGCGGGCTTTCCGGTGCGAAAGCACCAATTGGCCTTTCTTGTCTTCCTGGCTCTCGATGTACACTTCCACCGTGTCACCCACCTTCAAGTCCGGATTGTAGCGGAACTCGTTCAGCGGGATGATGCCGTCCGACTTATAACCGATATTAACGACAACTTCACGTTTGTTCATGGCGATTACAGTGCCGTCCACAACTTCACGGTCACTAACCTTGTTCAGCGTACCATCATACGCCTTCTCCATTTCGGCTTTGCCTTCATCGCCTGTCACATTGCCGTCATTTTCATAAGCATCCCAATTGAAATCCTCAATCGGTTGCACATTCTTTAAATTTTCCATTAAGCTAAAATAATTGTTTGTTGATAATTAATTGGGTTAGACATTATGTTATTTAATGAAACCGGGTGCAAAGGTATAATAAAATCCTGAATACAAAAACAGTTAAGGTTTTTTTAATCTTCCAACAAAAATACTCCCGTTATTCGAAACGGATAGAACGCGCCGGATGGATGCGGCTAACCAAATAAGAAGGACCTACCAGTACCAGAATGGATACAAACAACGTGCCCGCATTGAGCAAAAGCCATACCCGGAAACCCAACTCGATGGGTACGGCATCAATGTAATACACCGAAGGATCCAATCGTATAACCTTGAAAAAATACTGCAGGCCGCAAAAGGCAAGTGCCACAACATTGCCCCACAACATACCTTTCCGTATCAGAAAGACTGAAAACATCAGGAAAATCTTCCGGATGGCAGTATTGTCCGCACCCAATGTTTTCAGGATTCCAATCATGCGGGTACGCTCCAATATAATAATGAGCAACCCTGAAATCATGGTAAACCCCGCCACTCCCATCATCAGGATCAGGATAACCCACACGTTGAGGTCCAGCAAACCGAGCCACGCAAAGATTTGCGGATAAACCTCTTCCATCGTCTGCGAGTAATACCTGCCCCCATACCGGTCCGTCCTCCCGTAAAATAAAGTAAGGATATCATCGTTCACCTGTTCCAGCAGGGTGTAGTCGGCAACCTTCACTTCCAATCCACCTACTTGCCCTTCCTGCCAGTTGTTCAGCCGTGCCACTGTATGCAGGTCGGTCAACAGGAACACATCATCGAAAGCAGAAAAATTGGTCTGGTAAATACCCGCTACCGTCAGGCGGCGAGCACGGACATTGTTTTCCAAATAATATGTGTCAAGCTTGTCGCCTACCCCTATTCCAAGGCGGTCGGCCATCACTTTCGAAACCAAAACCTGATTGGAAGACACGGAATCGGTAAAGAGGGGAATCTCACCCTCCAGCAAATGGCGGCACAAAAAATCCATTCCGTACTCCTGTGCCACTCCTTTCAACACCATTCCCTGGAAGTTGTCGGAAGTCATGATCATACCGGGCTTCGTGGCAAAACGCTGTACATGCTCCACTCCTACCATTTGCCGCAACTCCTGCATCAAACTGTCGTCCCCTACCACCGGAGCTGCCTGATACAGCTGTGCCTCATCCAGGCTGGTCACCAATATGTCTGCTCCGACTCCAATTACCTTGTCGCGCACCTCGTGCTTGAAACCGATGACTACAGCCACCGATATCACCATCACCGACAGTCCGATGGCAATGCCCGCCATTGCTATCCGTATAGCGGGTTTCGACACATTGCGCCCTCCCCACTCCTTTTTGTCCTGGTAAATGCGGCGGGCTATAAAAAACGTCCAGTCCATGTCCTACTCATCCACACGTCCGGGGTAAGCCTCAAGTGCCTTGCGCAATACGAACAACGCGCGAACCAAGTCTTCCTTCTTCAACACGTATGCCAGGCGCACCTCATTGATGCCCGCCCCCGGTGTGGTATAAAATCCGGCTGCCGGAGCGAGCATCACCGTTTCCCCCTCATAGTCGAATTCACTGAGACACCACGCACAGAACTTTTCGCTGTCATCTACCGGCAGTTTCGCCACCGTATAAAATGCTCCCATGGGAATGGGCGAATAGACCCCTGGGATACGATTCAATCCGTCAACCAGGCACTTACGGCGTTCCACATACTCGTCGTACGTTTCGCGTGCATATTCTTCAGACTCATCCAGCGAGGCTTCGGCCACAATCTGTCCTATCAAAGGCGGGCTCAGGCGGGCCTGACAGAATTTCATTACCGCCTTGCGCACCTCCAGGTTTTTTGTAATCAAGGCACCGATGCGGATACCACATTCGGAATAACGTTTCGATACCGAATCTATCAGCACCACGTTCTGTTCGATTCCCTGCAAATGACAAGCAGATATATAAGGAGAACCGGTATAGATGAACTCGCGGTAGACCTCATCGGAAAAGAGGAACAAATCGTATTTTTTCACCAGGTCACGTATCTGGTTCATCTCCCTCCGGGTGTACAGGTAACCTGTAGGATTGTTCGGGTTACAGATCAGGATTCCTTTCGTGCGCTCATTGATCAATTCTTCAAACTTCTCCACCTTGGGCAAGGAAAAACCTTCTTCTATCGTGGTAGTGACCGTACGGATAACGGCACCCGCCGAGATGGCGAAAGCCATGTAGTTGGCATAAGCAGGTTCAGGAACGATGATTTCATCACCCGGATTGAGGCAGCTCAGAAAGGCGAACAAAACCGCTTCCGACCCTCCTGTGGTGATGATAATGTCGTCCGCTTCCAGATGGATATCGTATTTTCCGTAATAGCCTACCAGCTTCTCGCGGTAGCTGCGGAAACCTTGGCTCGGCGCATATTCCAATATGTTGCGGTCGAAATGACGGATAGCCTCCAGCGCCGCCTGCGGAGTGGGAAGGTCAGGTTGTCCTATATTCAAATGGTACACGCGGATTCCCCTCTCTTTGGCAGCCTCAGCCAAAGGTGCCAATTTCCGGATTGGCGACTCCGGCATTTCGTGTCCTCGGATGGATATATGTGGCATAAAAAAACAATTTTAAATGGATTCGCAAAGATAACCGGAAAGAACAATACCCGCAACTTTTCCGGTGAAATAATCAGGACACAACCCTAAATAGGGGCTAAACTCTACCAAAAAACATAAAAACGGTTATCCCATTTACCGGCTTATCCACGAAAAGCCGTATATTCGTTCAAATTAACAGTATCCCTATTTTTAACTTAACAGACATGAATTTATATTTACTTGTATTTACATCAGACAACTATCGCGCAGAACAGATATACAAAAGCCATAAGGAACTTTTTGTAGCATTGGAAAAGTATTTCACCCTTCATCTGGTCCCCTACGATAAGGTGGACAGTATCCCCCAGGGCAGCTACAAGCTCCCGTTCATCGCCGATGGCTACGTAGCCGACATCGTAATCCGCAATTTCAGTGTATTCCCCTATCCCATCACCATGTTGGAAGACGGGCAAAACAACTCGCTCTCCGCCGCTCTCGAAATCGCCGCATGGGCAAGGATGAAAGGCATACGGGCAAAAATCATCCACGGCAAGGTGCCTGATATGGTGAAACAGGTATTGTGCCACTACCGGGCCTATGCCGCCAGGCACCGGCTGAAAGGAAAACGCATCGGACTGATAGGTACCCCGGCACCCTGGTTAGTAGCCAGCCATGCCGACTACCTGCTGACCAACCGCCGCTGGGGAGTGGACTACGTGGATATCACATCGGAAGAAGTATATAAACGCTTCCACGGGATTACGAACGAAGAGGTAGGTGTGGAAGCATCCATCCTTGCCACAAAGGCACAGGCATGCCAGGACATCACCCCGGAAGACCTGCTTTGCGAGATGCGACTGTATTATGCCGCCAAGCGTGTGTGCGAGGAATACCACTTGGATGCCGTGACCCTGTCGAGTTTCTCCATGCAGCAAGATTTGGATACCACCGGATGCCTGGCCGTATCACTGCTGAATGACGCGGACATCCCCGCCGGGAGCGAAGGCGACCTGCAGGCCATCATGACGATGCTGATGGTGAAAGAACTGACCGGTCAACAAGGCTTCATTGCCAACCCGTCTTTCATCGACACGGAGAAAAACGAAGTAATACTGGCACATGACACTATTGGCACAAAAATGGCCGACCGGTTCATCCTCAGCAACCATTTCGACATACAGAAAGGCATAGCCATCCAGGGCATCATGCACGAAGGGGATATCACCGTGTTCAAATGCGGAAGCGAATGTCTGGACGAATATTATGTATCATCCGGCTACCTCATAGAAAACACCAACCTTGTATCCATCTGCCGCACGCAGCTGCGGGTCAGGCTCGACAAACCGGTAGATTATTTCCTAAGAGACCCGCTGGGCAACCACCACGTCCTTGTCAAGGGGAACCACACCATCCTCATGGAGGAATTCATGCGCCAAAACCGCTGCAAGCTGCGCGAATAGGGGGGAAAATAATCCTTCACGAACCGCACCGTTTGGAATTTATGTGTACATTTGCAGGAAATACAACGAACACTAATCTCAAAAAACAGAAAGGAAATCCAATATGATGCATAACTGGTTCGAATGTAAAATCCGTTACGAGAAGGTGATGGAAAACGGTATGAACAAAAAGGTGACAGAGCCTTATCTGGTAGATGCCTTGAGTTTCACGGAGGCCGAATCGCGCATAATCGAAGAAATCACCCCGTTTATCAGCGGGGAATTCACCGTCGCCGACATCAAGCGGGCAAACTACAGCGAACTTTTCACTTCGGACGAAGAAGCTGCCGACCGATGGTTCAAGTGCAAACTGTATTTTATCACCCTCGATGAAAAGAGCGGGGCAGAGAAAAAGACGGCTACCAACATACTGGTACAGGCGGCAGACCTGCGCGACGCGGTAAAGAAGCTGGACGAAGGCATGAAGGGAAGCATGGCGGATTACGTCATCGCCTCCGTGGCCGAAACCGCCTTGATGGATATATATCCGTACTCTGTCGATGCGGACAAATGACAATAACCTTTTAACCGGAACTATTTATGGACATCCAATCCAATCTGAAACAGACACTTGCCGCATTGCCGGAAGGTGTGCGGCTGGTGGCCGTATCCAAATTCCACCCTACAGGGGCAATCAAAGAAGCCTATGACGCAGGACAACGGATTTTCGGCGAAAGCAGGGAACAGGAATTGTCCGGAAAGTACGCCCAATTGCCGAAAGACATCGAATGGCACTTCATCGGGCACCTGCAAACCAACAAAGTGAAATACATCGCCCCTTTCATAGCCTTGATACACGCGGTGGACTCGTTCAAACTGCTGAAGGAAATCGACAGGCAGGCAGCAAAGCACGAACGGGTCATCCCATGCCTGCTTGAAATACACGTGGCACAGGAAGACAGCAAATACGGGTTCAGCCCTGAAAACTGCCAACAGATGTTGGAAGAAGGAGAATGGCGTGCCCTGAAGCACGTATGCATCGCAGGTATCATGGGCATGGCGACCAACACTGACAACGAAAGACAGATTGCGGACGAGTTCCGTACGCTAAAGACTTTGTTTGACAAATGGAAACAGGCGTTCTTCGCCGGTGAACCGTCTTTCAAGGAAATCTCGATGGGAATGTCGCACGATTACCTTATCGCCTTACGCGAAGGCAGTACAATGGTGCGCGTAGGGAGCAAAATCTTCGGAGAAAGAGATTACACTAACTGATACTATTATGGCACAACTGAAAACAACATTCGCAGGACTCGAACTGAAGAATCCTGTCATCATCAGCAGTTCAGGACTGACCGACAGCGTGGAGAAAATCAAGCAATTGGAAACGGCAGGAGCAGCCGCCGTCGTCCTGAAATCGGTTTTCGAAGAACAGATACAGATGCAAGCAGGCCACATGCAAGGATACGGCTCGCCCGAAGCCGGCGACTACCTGAACGCTTACATACGTTCGCACACCCTGGACGGGCACATCCGCCTGATAAAAGACGCCAAGGCCATGTGCGGTATCCCCGTCATTGCCAGTATCAACTGCTACAGCAATGATGAGTGGGTGGACTTTGCGAGGCTGATGGAAAAGGCGGGAGCCGATGCGATAGAAATAAACATCCTCTCTCTGCAAACGGAAAAAGACTATGTTCCAGGCAGTTTCGAGCGGCAACACACTGCTATCCTAGACCACGTGAGGAAAGCAGTGGGCATCCCCGTCATCATGAAGTTGGGCGGCAACTTCACAAACCCCGTCATGCTGGTCAACCAACTGCACGCCCACGGTGCAGCCGGCGTGGTATTGTTCAACCGTTTCTACCAGCCCGATATCCATATCGGCACCCTGACGTTCGGCACTGCCGAGGTGACCAGTTCACCCCATGAGTTGGCAGACCGCCTGCGCTGGACGGCAATCGCTTCAGCAGCCGTTCCACAAATGGACTATGCCGTATCCGGAGGAGTACACAATGGGGAAAGCCTCATCAAGGTAATCCTTGCGGGAGCTTGCGCTGCCGAGGTATGCACAACCGTCTACCGACACGGACCGCAAATCATCGGGGAAATGTTGGACAGGCTGACCGAATGGATGGATGGCAAAGGCTTCGGTACGCTGACGCAATTCAAAGGGAGGATGAACGCCCAAGCCGTAGGGGATACCAACCCGTTCGAACGCACGCAATTCATGAAGTATTACAGCGACTATAAGGAATAATTATAGAAGGAATTAAATTGAAGAACAAGGCTTCTGCCTCTTCCCGAAACGGGGAGGCCGGAGCCTTTTCCATGCAGAAACGACCCTGGAGTTCACAACTACCGGACACGTCAGCCCGCGCACGCGTATAGGGACGGATGCGTTGACCCACAAGGGCAGTCGCACAAGCCAGGACGGGCGCCCACGTTGGCCTGCATCCCAAACAGGTGACGGAAAAGCGCAAATGCTACAAAGAATCCGGTGTTTCGTTGCATGAACCAGAATAAAAGAATATATTTGCACATTATTGCATGATTTGTGCACCAAACGAAGAAATATGGAAAAAAGTTTTTTGGCTTTCCTCGAACAGAGCGTCAAGTCGCACTGGGACCTCGATGCACTGACCGATTATAAAGGAGCCACCCTACAATACAAGGATGTAGCACGTAAGATAGAAAAACTTCATATCCTGCTTGCCGAGAGCGGCATCCGCCCGGGTGACAAGGTCGCCATCTGCGGACGGAACAGTTCGCATTGGGGAGTAGCCTTCCTCGCCACGCTAACCTACGGTGCCGTGGTCGTCCCTATCCTCCACGAGTTCAAGGCAGACACTATACATCATATTGTAAATCATTCCGATGCCCGCCTGCTCTTTGTCGGCGACATGGCATGGGAAAACCTGAATGAAGACAAGATGCCCATGCTGGAAGGCATCATCCTGATGACCGACTTCACCCTATTGGTATGCCGCAGCAAACAGTTGGCATATGCACGTGACCACCTGAACGAACTGTTTGGCAAAAAGTATCCCCGCAACTTCCGACGCAACCATGTATCCTACCGGCGCGACCATCCGGATGAGCTTGCCCTCATCAATTACACATCGGGCACCACCAGTTTCTCGAAAGGCGTGATGCTGCCTTACCGCTCGCTATGGTCGAATACGCAGTTCGCCTTCGATGCACTTCCGCTGAATGCGGGAGAACGGATTGTGTCCATGCTCCCTATGGCACACATGTACGGGCTTGCTTTCGAGTTCCTTTACGAAATCTGTTGCGGATGCCACATCTACTTCCTCACCCGGATTCCCAGCCCGAAGATTATCGCGCAGGCATTTACCGATATCAAACCGCACATCATCATCGCCGTTCCCCTCATTGTGGAAAAAATCATCAAGAAAGGGGTACTGCCCAAAATGGAAACCCTCAAGATGAAGGTGCTGATGAAACTCCCCATCATCAACGACAAGATAAAGGAAGCCGTACGCGAGCACATGATACAGGGTTTCGGCGGACAGTTTTATGAAATCGTCGTGGGCGGAGCCGCATTCAACTCGGAAGTGGAGACATTCCTGAAAAGCATCGATTTCCCATACACCGTGGGCTATGGCATGACCGAATGCGGCCCCATCATCAGCTACGAAGACTGGAAAAACTTCCGCACAGGGTCGTGCGGGAAATCCGTCCCGCGCATGGAAATCCGCATAGACAGCCCCGACCCGCACCACGTGGTAGGCGAAATCATGGTGCGGGGAGAGAATGTCATGTTAGGATATTACAAGGACCCGGAATCAACGGCACAGGTACTCGATGCGGACGGATGGCTGCATACGGGCGACCTGGGAACCCTCGACAAAGAGGGGAACCTCACCATCAAGGGAAGGAGCAAGAACATGCTGCTCGGCCCGTCGGGACAAAACATCTATCCGGAAGAAATCGAGGAGCGGCTGAACAACCTGCCTTTTGTGGCTGAAAGCATTGTGCTCCAACAGAAAGACAACAGGCTGGTGGCGTTGGTCTACCCCGACTACGAAACCGCCTATGAGCAAGGAATGGACGAAAAAGACATCGCTGCTGCAATGGAAGAAAATCGTGTGGTACTGAACGGGGAACTCCCCTCCTACTCGCAAATAGCCAGTGTGAAAATTCACCCGGAAGAATTCGAGAAAACACCCAAGAGAAGCATCAAACGATTTCTTTACCAAGTAAAATAACTGACACCCCATGAAACAGAATACCCTATTGGCAGGCGCCTTGTCTGTGTGCCTGCTTTTTGCCTGTATATGCCCCCTGCATGCACAATACTACCGGAAAAACAGCGGGGAACGAAAAAAAGCCAATGTCGCCATCAGCATTACCGACAAGGAGAAAACGCCCCCGCGCACATACTTCAGCGTAGGCCTCCTCAGCAATCATAGCTGCCTGTACGGCATGGGAATCAATGTCATATCCAGCGTGGCGCAGTTTCATGCCAAAGCATTCCAGATAACGGGACTAACCAACATCACCGGCCTGAACGCAGCCGGTGTCCAGCTTGCGGGTATCGCCAATGTCACGGGAATGCAGGCGAAAGGATTTTTCGTGGGCGGGTTGCTGAATGTCAGTGGAAGGACTACTTCGGGATTCGCCCTGTCGGGCATCGGGAATTTCTCCGGGAAAAACAGCCGGGGCGTCCTGTTCGGAGGACTGATGAACATCAGTAGCGGGGAAACGGACGGCCTTTTGATAGCAGGACTCGCCAATATCGCGAAACAGACGCAGAACGGCATAACGGCCGGCGGGCTGCTGAACGTGGCCGGAGACACGCTAAGGGGATTGCAGACCGCGGGACTGCTGAACGTGGTCGGTGAATCAAACAACGGCGTACAGTTGGCGGCATTGGGCAACGTTACGGTAGCCAACCGGGGCGTACAGTTTGCCATCGGTAACTATGCCGCAAAAAACAAGGGCGTGCAGGCAGGTCTTGCCAACGTATCCGGCGAAGGACGCAAAGGCCTGCAATTGGGGCTCTTCAACCTAAGTGCGGACAGCCTAGCACACCAGGTGGGCATTGTCAATGTCACTCCCCGCACCCGCATCCAATTATTGGTATCAGGCGGTAACTTGAACAAAATCAATGTAGCCGTACGCTTCAAGAACCGGTATACCTATACCGAACTGGGAGGAGGTGCCTACTATTTCGACCTCGACCACGACGTGTCCGTTTCGGGCTTTTACCGCGCAGGAGCGTATTATTCCCTGTTGCCATGCCTGGAAATCAGTGCCGATGCAGGCTTTTACCATATCGAAACCCTCGACAACAAATACAACGGCTATCCGGCACGTGCATACGCCCTGCAGCCCAGGATGAACATCGAATACCGGATTACGCGGAAGTTCGGTGTCTTTGCGTCAGGCGGATACAGCTGGACACGGCAATACGGGCACAACCATACTATCGACCGCAAGGGAACTTTCGAAGCGGGAATCGTCCTGTTTTAATCGCAGGCGGAAGATATTCCGGCAAAAAACGCATCTTTTTGTCAGAAGAGCTTAGGAGGTAAACCATAATTTGTTATTTTTGCAACGATTATCATACAAGTAAGCATGAACGTAGCAATCATCAAATACAATGCGGGCAACCTTTTCTCGGTAGATTATGCCCTACGCCGCCTGGGGATAGAAGCGACCATCACGGCCGATGAGGAAACCATCCGCCGTGCCGACAGGGTGATATTCCCCGGAGTGGGCGAAGCGAAAAATACCATGGATTACCTCCATGCCCACGGGCTGGACAAGCTGATAACCGGACTGAAGCAGCCTGTATTGGGTATCTGCCTGGGCATGCAACTGATGTGCACGCACTCGGAAGAAGGGGATACGGACTGCTTGGGAATCTTCGACACCGATGTCAGACGGTTCAGGCCGCAACGCCACGAAGACAAAGTGCCCCACATGGGATGGAACACCATCCGCTGTAGCGATGCGGCTTTGTTCAACGGATTCGACAGGGAAGAGTTCGTGTACTTCGTGCACAGCTACTACGTACCGGTGAACAATTTCACCGCAGCACAAGCCGACTACATCCACCCTTTCAGTGCCGCCATGCACAAAGACAACTTTTACGCCACCCAGTTCCATCCGGAAAAAAGTGGGGGAACCGGTGAGCGGATATTGCAAAATTTCATAAATCTGACTGTATGATAGAACTTATCCCTGCCATCGACCTCATCGGCGGGAAGTGTGTCCGCCTCTCGCAAGGCGACTACAATTCGAAAAAGGTGTACCACGAAGACCCGCTGGAGGCAGCAAAGGAATTTGAGGCATATGGCCTGAGACGACTGCACATAGTAGACCTCGACGGAGCCGCCTCACAGCACGTGGTAAACTACCACGTGCTGGAGCGTATCGCCGCCCAGACCTCGCTGGTCATCGACTTTGGAGGGGGCATAAAGAGCGGTAGGGACATCGACATCGCATTCAACAGTGGCGCACAGATGGTGACGGTAGGCAGCGTGGCAGTAAAGCAGCCCAGTCTCTTCGCCGAATGGCTGCATACTTACAGCGAAGGAAAAATCATCTTGGGTGCCGATGTAAAAGACCGTACCATCGCGATAAACGGATGGAAAGAAAACAGCCAAGCGGAACTGATGCCTTTTCTGGAACAATATATAAAAGAAGGGGTGACGCAGGTACTGTGTACGGATATCAGCCGGGACGGGATGCTGGACGGACCGTCCCTACCCCTCTACCGGGATATCATGCAGGCATTTCCTGAGCTTCACCTGATTGCAAGCGGGGGCATCAGCTGCATCGCGGACATAGACCGGTTGGAAGAAGCCGGAATACCTGCCGTGGTGTTTGGAAAAGCAATTTACGAAGGACGGATCCCGCTGGAAGATCTGGCCCGCCGTATCAATAACATTTAAGGAATACGCAGCATGTTAGCCAAACGAATCATTCCGTGCCTGGACATCAAAAACGGGCAAACCGTCAAAGGAACCTATTTTGTCAATCTGCGCGAGGTAGGCGATCCGGTAGAATTGGGAAAACTGTACAGCGAACAAGGTGCCGATGAACTGGTCTACCTGGACATCACTGCCAGCCACGAAGGGCGAAAAACCTTTACAGACTTGGTGAAGCGCATCGCCGCCCACATCAACATCCCGTTCACCGTAGGAGGAGGAATCCACGAATTAAGCGACGTGGAGCGGTTGCTCAATGCCGGAGCCGACAAAGTGTCCGTTAATTCGGCAGCCATCCGCAATCCACAGATCATCAACGACATAGCAAATCATTTCGGTTCCCAGGTATGCGTAGTGGCCATCGATGCCCGCCAAACCCCCCGGGGCTGGAAATGCTACCTGAACGGCGGACGGATAGAAACAGACAAGACACTGTTTGAGTGGGCACGTGAAGCCGACAGCCGGGGAGCGGGAGAAATCCTGTTTACCAGCATGGACCACGACGGGGCAAAAAACGGGTACGCCAACGAGGCATTAGCCATACTGGCAGACACGCTGCACATCCCGGTAATCGCTTCGGGGGGAGCGGGCAAGAAAGAACACTTCCACGATGCATTCGTAAAGGGGAAAGCTGATGCCGCATTGGCAGCCAGCGTATTCCATTTCGGCGAAATACCCGTCCCCACACTGAAGGCCTACCTGCACGCCGAAGGCATCAATGTAAGAATGTAACCTAAATATCCAACAATCGAAAATGAAAAAAACAATACAACCGGATTTCGACAAGATGGACGGACTGGTTCCGGCCATTATCCAGGACAGTCATACACAAAAAGTCCTCATGCTGGGCTTCATGAACCAGGAAGCATACGAAAAGACATTGGCGACAAAGAAGGTGACCTTCTACAGCCGCACGCGGAAATGCCTCTGGACAAAGGGAGAAACCAGCGGCTACACCTTGGAAATGGTATCAATCAGGACAGACTGCGACAACGATACCCTGCTCATCCAGGTACACCCGACAGGTCCTGTCTGCCACACGGGAGCCGATACTTGCTGGGGGGAAAGGAACAATCAGGACATCATGTTCCTGAAAGAGCTGCAAGACTTTATCGACAAACGCCATGCGGAAATGCCGGCACAGTCGTACACCACGAGCCTGTTCCAGGCAGGCACCAACAAAATAGCACAGAAGGTGGGCGAAGAAGCCGTAGAAACCATCATCGAAGCCTGCAACGGCAGTGACGAACGCCTCATTTACGAAGGTGCCGACCTGCTGTACCACCTTATCGTGCTGCTCACATCGAAAGGCTACCGCATCGAAGACGTGGCAAGGGAACTGAAGGAACGCCATTGCGAAAACTGGAAAAAACATTGACACCACCCATGAGTGAACAACCGCTTATTTCATATAAAGGAGTAGAAATCTACCAACAAGCACTCTGCATCCTGCACAATGTGGACTTTGAACTGCATAAAGGGGAGTTTGCCTATATCATTGGCAAAGTGGGTAGCGGGAAGTCTACTTTCCTGAAAACGATTTATGGCGAGTTGGACATCGCGGGAGGAGAGGCACAGGTACTGGGATACGACATGAGAAGGCTGAAACAAAAAAACGTATCCCGCTTACGGCGTAAACTCGGCATCGTATTCCAAGACTTCCAACTGCTGATTGACCGCAACGTACATGACAATCTGGAGTTCGTGCTACGTGCCACCGGCTGGAAGCGCAAGCACGAGATTGAAAACCGGATAGAAGAAGCATTAAGCAGGGTAGACATGGAAACCAAAGGCTACAAGATGCCCAACGAGCTGTCGGGCGGCGAACAGCAACGCATCGTCATCGCCCGCGCCATCCTGAACAGCCCTGAAATCATCCTTGCCGACGAGCCGACAGGAAACTTAGACGTGGAAACCGGACAGCACATTACCCGCCTGTTGCAGGAAATATGCAACCAAGGCTCGGCAATCATCATGACCACCCACAACCTGAACCTGATTTCGGAATACCCCGGCAAGGTGTACCACTGCAAACAACACAGGCTGTTGCCTGAAGAGGAATACTAAAAAAAACAAAGAGACAGATATTTTGCAGGCAAAACACATAGCGACTGTAAAATATTCGTATCTTTGCCGCCGCAAACCTGCAAAACATATTACAGAACACTTAACAAATTCGGGACAAGAAATGAAAGTTTTAAAGTTTGGAGGAACGTCTGTAGGTTCCGCACAGAGGATGAAGGACGTAGCCAAATTGATTTCCAGTGGCGAACAAAAGATTGTGGTATTATCCGCCATGTCGGGTACGACCAATACACTGGTCGAAATTTCGGATTATCTGTATAAGAAGAACCCTGAAGGTGCAAACGAAGTCATCAACAGGCTGGAAAGTAAATACAGGCAACATATTGAGGAACTTTATTCCACGGAAAAATACAAGCAGGAAACACTGGAGTTCGTCAAGTCGGTCTTCGACTTTATCCGGTCGTTCACGAAAGACATATTCACTTTGTTCGAAGAGAAAGTCATCTTGGCACAAGGGGAGATCATTTCCACCCAGATGGTTACCAACTACTTACTCGAACAGGGAGTAAAGGCATGTCTGATTCCGGCGTTGGAGTTCATGCGCACGGACAAGAACAGCGAACCCGATCTGAACTATATCCGCGAAAAACTGTGCGCACAGATTGAAGCCCATCCGGGACAAGACATCTACATCACACAGGGATTCATCTGCCGCAATGCATACGGCGAAACGGACAACCTGCAACGGGGCGGGAGCGATTATACCGCATCACTGATAGGTGCAGCCATAAATGCCTCGGAAATCCAGATATGGACAGACATCGACGGCATGCACGATAACGACCCGCGCGTGGTAGACAAGACATCGCCCGTACGCCATCTTCACTTTGAAGAAGCGGCAGAACTGGCTTACTTCGGGGCGAAAATCCTGCACCCCACGTGCGTGCAGCCTGCCAAATACGCCAACATACCCGTCCGCCTGCTGAACACCATGGAACCTTCCGCTCCCGGAACCCTGATATCCAATGACACGGAAAAAGGGAAAATCAAGGCGGTGGCAGCCAAAGACAACATCACCGCCATCAAAATCAAGTCGGGACGAATGTTGCTGGCATACGGTTTCTTGCGCAAGGTGTTCGAAATATTTGAAAGCTACCAGACGGCCATCGACATGGTATGTACCTCGGAAGTAGGTGTATCGGTGTCAATAGACAACACGAAGCATTTGAACGAAATCGTAAACAACCTGAAGAAATATGGTACTGTGACGGTAGACCACGGCATGTGCATCGTATGCGTTGTGGGGGATCTGGAATGGGAAAACGTAGGTTTTGAAGCGAAAGCAATCAATGCCATGTGCGATATTCCGGTACGGATGATTTCGTTCGGGGGCAGCAATTACAACATTTCGTTCCTAATCCGCGAATGCGACAAGAAAAAAGCGTTGCAGGCTTTAAGCGACAAGTTGTTCAACAGTAAATAACAAAGCAATCATGAAAGGTACATTCCCCATCGATAAGTTCCGCCAGATAGAGACCCCGTTCTATTATTACGACACCAAATTGTTGCGCCAGACCTTGGATGTCATCCGTACCGAGGCAGGCAAATATAACAATTTCTGCGTGCACTATGCCATCAAGGCGAATGCCAATTCCAAAATCCTCCGCATCATCCGGGAAAGTGGATTGGGCGTAGACTGTGTAAGCGGTGGCGAAATCACAGCAGCCGTCAAGGCGGGGTTTCCTGCGAGCAAAATTGTATTTGCAGGCGTGGGCAAAACGGACAAGGAAATCAATCTGGCATTGGATTACGACATTTTCTGTTTCAATGTGGAATCGATACCTGAACTGGAAGTAATCAACGGACTGGCAGCTGCGAAAGGCAAAATAGCCCGCGTGGCTTTCCGCATCAATCCTGACGTAGGTGCACATACGCATGCCAACATCACGACGGGGCTTGCTGAAAACAAGTTCGGTATTAGCATGGAGGACATGAACACGGTTATCGACCACGCTCTTATGATGCGCAATGTGAAGTTTGTAGGTCTGCATTTCCATATCGGCTCACAGATTTTGGACATGGGGGACTTTGTGGCATTGTGCAACCGCATCAACGGGCTGCAAGAAAGGTTGTATGCACGCCAGATTATCGTGGAACATATCAACGTGGGTGGTGGACTGGGCATTGACTATGCGCATCCTAACCGTTGTCCCATCCCCGATTTTGCCGAATACTTCTCCACTTACCACAAATGCCTGAAGCTTCGTCCGCAACAGACACTGCACTTCGAACTGGGGCGTTCGGTGGTAGGGCAATGTGGCAGCCTCATCACAAAGGTGACATACGTAAAGCAAGGCACAAACAAACAGTTTGCCATCGTTGATGCCGGCATGACCGACCTTATCCGACCTGCCTTGTACCAAGCATTCCACAAGATAGAAAACCTCACATCCGATGGACCGATGGAAACCTATGATGTAGTAGGCCCCATCTGCGAATCCTCCGATGTGTTCGGTAAGGCAATCGACCTGAACCGTGTCACACGGGGAGACCTCATTGCCCTGCGCTCCGCCGGTGCCTACGGGGAAATCATGGCATCGCAATACAACTGCCGTCCACTTCCACAAGGATATACTTCGGACGAACTTGTATAGCACTGCCGAGTCTGATCCGCATGGCAGTATAGCTTCAACAATGAAAAGCAGACCAAGAGAGCCGTCGTATCCGACTTTATAAAGGGAGCCGGACAGGAACGTATGTCCGTATGCGGTGCAAGCACAGTCCGCATGTGCATCGCGATGGATTGAACAAATTTTGCGTGCATTTTTTCACCTTATCATTTTATAAAAGAAATGCTTTCATTAAATTTGTCCCGTATAACCGACTTATCCATAACAAATATTGAATCAGATGAATTTGAAAATTGTAGTTTTGGCAAAACAAGTACCCGACACACGCTGTGTAGGGAAAGATGCCATGAATGCCGACGGGACCATTAACCGTGCGGCGCTTCCGGCAATATTCAATCCGGAAGACCTGAATGCCCTGGAACAGGCACTCAGGCTGAAAGACACACATCCAGGATCTACCATCACCGTACTGACCATGGGACCCGGTCGTGCCGCAGAAATCATCCGTGAAGGTTTATACAGAGGAGCAGATAACGGAATCCTGTTGACCGACCGTGCTTTTGCGGGTGCCGATACGCTTGCCACCTCGTATGCACTTGCCACGGCTATCCGCAAAATTGGTACATGCGACATCATCATCGGAGGCCGCCAGGCTATCGATGGCGACACAGCACAAGTAGGACCGCAAGTAGCCGAGAAATTAGGCCTCCCACAAGTGACCTACGTAGAGGAAATAGAAGAAGTGGCAGACAAATACATACGCGTAAAACGCCATATCGACGGAGGTGTGGAAACAGTGGAAGGACCGCTCCCCATCGTGCTGACGGTGAACGGGAGTGCAGCTCCTTGCCGCCCGCGTAACGCCAAATTGGTGATGAAATACAAACGCGCTTTAGGTGCACAGGAAAAAGCCGCCGCCACCAAAGAAGGTGCTACACTTCCTTATGAGGAACTGTACGCACAACGTCCATACTTGAACATCACCGAATGGAGCGTAGCGGATATAAACGGCGACACCCGCCAATGCGGCTTGTCCGGATCCCCCACAAAGGTGAAGAAGATAGAAAACATCGTATTCCAGGCAAAAGAAGCCAAAACGCTTTCGGGCAGTGATACGGATATAGAGAACCTGATTGTAGAATTGTTGGCAAACCACACTATCGGATAAGAAACTATGAACAATGTATTTGTATATTGTGAGATGGACGGCACACACGTGGCCGATGTCAGTCTCGAACTGTTGACAAAAGGCCGCAAACTGGCCGACAAATTGAGATGCAGGCTGGAAGCCGTCTGTGCGGGAAACGGCCTGGGCGATGTAGAAAAACAAGTTCTTCCCTACGGAACCGACCGCGTACATGTGTTCGACGCTCCAGGGTTGTTCCCTTATACCTCCATACCCCATACTTCAATTTTGGTGAACCTGTTCAAGGAAGAGAAACCCCAGATCTGCCTCATGGGAGCCACCGTCATCGGACGTGATTTGGGACCACGCGTGTCGTCTGCATTAGGCAGCGGACTGACCGCCGATTGTACCCAATTGGAAATAGGTGACCATGAAGACAAAAAAAACAGCATCACCTACAAAGACCTAATGTATCAGATACGCCCTGCATTCGGAGGAAATATCGTGGCGACCATCATTAATCCCGAACACCGTCCGCAAATGGCAACCGTGCGCGAAGGGGTGATGAAGAAAGAAATCATCGACTCGAACTATCAAGGCGAAGTAATCCGCCATGACGTGTCGAAATTCGTATCCGACACCGACTATGTGATAAAGGTAATCGACCGTCATGTGGAAAAAGCAAGACACAACCTCAAAGGTTCGCCCATCATAGTGGCAGGAGGTTATGGCATGGGAAGCAAGGAAGGATTCGACATGCTGTTCGAACTGGCAAAAGAGCTTCATGCCGAAGTAGGTGCCAGCCGTGCTGCCGTAGATGCGGGATTTTGCGACAATGACCGCCAGATAGGCCAGACCGGTGTGACGGTACACCCGAAACTCTATATTGCCTGCGGCATCAGCGGGCAAATCCAGCACATTGCCGGCATGCAAGATGCAGGCATCATCATCTCGGTGAATAGCGACCCGAATGCACCTATCAATGCGATTGCCGACTATGTCATTCATGGTACGGTGGAAGAAGTGATACCGAAGATGATTAAATATTATAAGAAGAACAGTAAATAATCCTTGGAGAAAACACCCAAAACATTATGGCAAACTTTTATACAGAACATCCGGAACTGCGTTTTCATCTGAACAACGCCATGATGGAACGCATCTGCGAACTGAAAGAGCGAGGATACAGAGACAAAGATAAATTCGACTATGCTCCACAAGATTATAAGGACGCAATGGACTCATACGACAAGGTATTGGAAATCACCGGAGAGATAACCGGAGAAATGATTGCCACCAATGCCGAAAGCGTGGATCAGGAAGGCCCCCATCATGCCAACGGAAGAGTAGAATATGCCTCAGGCACCAAAAAGAACCTCGATGCCATGGTAAAAGCGGGGCTAAACGGAATGACCATGCCGCGCCGTTATGGAGGACTGAATTTCCCCATTACCCCTTATACCATGTGTGCTGAAATCGTGGCACAGGCGGATGCCGGATTTGGTAATATTTGGTCGCTACAAGACTGTATCGAAACCCTCTACGAATTCGGGAACGAAGATCAGCACAGCCGATTCATCCCCCGCATCTGTGCAGGAGAAACCATGTCGATGGACCTTACCGAACCCGATGCCGGGTCCGACCTGCAAAGTGTCATGCTGAAAGCCACCTACGATGAGGCGAACAATTGCTGGAGGCTGAACGGCGTAAAACGTTTCATCACGAACGGCGACTCAGACATCCACCTTGTCCTCGCACGGTCGGAAGAAGGCACGCATGACGGACGTGGACTTTCCATGTTCATCTATGACAAGAAGGATGGCGGAGTAGACGTGCGGCGCATCGAGAACAAACTTGGTATCCACGGCTCACCCACTTGCGAGTTGGTCTATAAAAATGCGAAAGCAGAACTTTGCGGCGACCGCAAATTAGGACTTATCAAGTATGTAATGGCACTGATGAACGGTGCCCGCCTGGGCATCGCTGCACAGTCTGTCGGACTAAGCCAAGCGGCTTATGACGAGGCGGTTGCCTTTGCCCGCGACCGCAAACAGTTTGGTAAACCAATCATCGAGTTTCCCGCCGTCTATGACATGCTTGCCACCATCAAGGCAAAGCTTGATGCTGGACGCGCCCTGCTATACCAAACCGCACGCTACGTAGATATCTACAAGGCATTGGAAGACATCTCACGCGAGCGCAAGCTCACCCCCGAAGAACGCCAGGAACAAAAACGCTACGCCAAGCTTGCCGATGCCTTCACCCCGTTGGCAAAAGGCATGAACTCGGAATATGCCAACCAAAACGCTTACGACTGCATCCAAGTGCATGGTGGTTCAGGTTTCATGATGGAATATCCTTGCCAGCGCATCTACCGCGATGCACGCATCACCAGCATCTACGAAGGAACCACCCAACTCCAGACCGTAGCCGCTATCCGTTACGTGACGAACGGTGCCTACGCTGCCGCCTTACACGAGTTCGGGTCCCTGCCCTGCCCACCGGAATACGAAAGCTACAAGGAACGTATCAATGCCATGACTGCAAAGTTAGAGTCGTGTACGGCAGGAATCAAGGAAACGGGAAATCAGGAACTGCTTGACTTTACCGCACGCCGCCTTTACGAAATGGCAGCCGTGTGCGTAATGAGCCACCTGCTCTTGCAAGACACGGTAAAATCCCCTGCGCTATTTGCCCGGTCGCTGGACGTATACGTCAATTACGCCGAGTCTGAAGTAGAAAAGCATAACTGCTTTATAAGCCATTTCAAGACGGAATCATTGGCAAACTACCGGAAATAAGCGCGACAACCACAAGTCAACTGTACCAAGAGGGCGGACAACATGCAAAGTCCGCCCTCTTACTGTTTACAGACAATACCGTATTATAATCCCAAATGAATCCGGACGGGAGAGCAAAATATGCATTACCGTAATTACACCAACGGGTTTGGAAAAAACTTCGTATATTTGTCATGCGAAACTGATACTTGTCTATATGGAGCATTTGGATGAAGAAATTACCCTTATCTTGCTGAATTTGGGCATTGATAAGGCAAATCTGAACTGGACCACGAGGGTGTTTTTGCTTGTGGCAATCCTACTGGTCACATTCGTGGTAACCAAAATATTTCGCCATGCGGTGATTCCTTCCATACGGAAGATTAGGGTAAAAACCAAGGCAAAATGGGATGATTATCTGCTCAATGACCAGATGCTGCAAGGTCTCTGCCGGGTGGTTCCGCCCATGATACTTTATTTCCTGTTGCCCTTTGCACTTGACAATTATCCGCATGTGCTTTCCCTTTTGCTGAAAGCCTGTCTGATTTACATGGTGATTATGTCGCTGAAACTGGTCAATATCTTCCTGAACTCGCTGTATGAGATATCGAATGAACACGAAACGCTGCGTTTACGCCCCTTGAAAGGAATTTACCAGATGATAAACATCATAGCAGTATGCATAGGATTTGTCTTAATTATCAGTATCCTGATAGACCGCAATGCCGCGACAATCCTTGTCGGATTAGGTACATGTGCCACCGTGCTGATGTTGATTTTCAAGGACAGCATTTTGGGGTTGGTAGCGGGTGTCCAGCTTTCGGCAAACGACATGCTGCGCCCGGGCGACTGGGTGACAATGAGCAAATATGGTGCCGACGGATTCGTGATAGAAGTTTCGCTTACCACTGTCAAGGTGCAGAACTTCGACAAGACTATTACGACCATACCTCCCTATTCGCTGGTGAGCGACTCGTTCCAAAACTGGCGGGGCATGTGGGCAAGCGGGGGACGGCGTATCAAACGATCGCTTAATATTGACATGACGACCATCCGTTTCTGTACGAAAGAGGAAACACAGACATTTGTAGAACGAGGGTGGATAGAAATGCCTGAAGAAGGAACAGATCCCGTGGTGAACTTAGAGGTGTTTCGCAGGTATGCATTGGAATACCTGCAGGGCTATCCGCGTATCCACAAGGAAATGATGATGATGGTGCGCCAGCTCCAGCCTACCCCCGAAGGGCTTCCACTGGAAATCTATTGTTTTACGGCCACGACAGAGTGGATTGTTTACGAAAATATACAGAATGAAATTTTCAATCATTTCATCGCCATGCTGCCTGCGTTCGGACTGAGGATTTACCAACATCCGTCGGGCAACGATTTGGCAGACTGGATGGCAAACAATCACAAATAAGACAGATTTATGGATACAGGATTGACTTACACAAGTACGGTGGCTGTGACGCAAGCGAATACGGCAGCCGCATTGGGCTCGGGCGACATGGGAGTATTTGCCACACCGGCTTTGGTAGCTCTTATGGAAAATGCAGCGATGAAGGCAGTGGAAAAAGAGTTGCCCGAAGGGTCTACTACAGTGGGTGCCTACATTGAAACCACGCACGTAAAACCTTCCGCACCCGGAGAAACCGTGTCGGCAAAAGCAGTGCTCGAGGAGGTAGAGGGCAGGAAACTTACTTTCAAGGTGACGGCTTCCGATTCGAAGGGAGTAGTAGGCGAAGCGACCCACATCCGTTACGTAGTGGATCGCAGCCGTTTCTTAAGCAAGTTATGACTTCTTCTATTCGTGCATGTAATCTGCCTGCGCATCGGTGACAATCAGCACGCGGTCTTCACCTTGCATGTAGGGGGCATCATATTGGAACGGGGTAATACGGTTGTCGAACTCACCGATGTATTCCGTTGTACCGTCTGCCGGGCGGAACCACCATGCCTTTTTCTTCTCACCTTTGATTTTTGTCAAATCAATCTGCATCGGCCGGGCACTGTAGTTATATACCAACAAGTAATCATCCCCACGTGTCGCGATGAGCCGGTCGTACCTTTCACCGTTTTGTCCGGCAATGATATCCTGGTCAGGCACACGCTCGAAGTAAGGAAAGCGCAGCACCAGTTCCTTCAAGTATTTCATTTGGTTGAATCCTCCGTCATCTAATGCATCCGTCCAGCTCTTGACTGCACCGTAAGCGGGTGCATATCCGGGACGGTAGAATTGCATGATGGAATTGTGCCCGTAGGTATGCCCGCACGCACCGGCAAAGACCGACCAGTAGGCATAACGGCGCATATCATCCGCCTTCCAACGCGTTTCAGCAGGATTGTGCAGCCCGTGGGGAATGTCTTCGTAACTGGGCTCACCATCCAATACCGGCTTTTGCGGCCGACAGGCAAGACTGGCTTCCACATACCGCCAATTATCTTCTGCCACATTGCTGTCTGACAGGTCGTCCCCGTCACCCCTACGTTGACCGTAACGCCTGTGTCCACTTTGGAACATATTGAAATCCAGCCAGTCGGAGCTGTTGAACCACGTGGCAGACATTGTTCGCCCGAAAGGGTGGAAGGTCATTATATGGTCTGGATCGGCGGCACGTATGTTGGTTGCCAATGCTTCCCATACCTCTCTTTTTATATCCCCACGTGTGTCACCCCCGATAATCCATACGATGTTGGGACAACTTTTGTAACGTTCACCAAGGAACGTGCCGTACCGTTGTGCTTGCTCTTCGTCCATCTGGCCATTTCGCACCAGTCCACCCCAAATGCACACCATTCCTATGTATATCCCCTTGCTTTCGGCAGTGCGGACAATGTAGTCTATATGATTCCAGTATCCATACGTTCCATCACGGTCAATGCGGCTGAAATCAAATCCGTCCGGCATAGACGACTGCCCGTAGATATTAGTGGCAGGCACATCATTGACAACCTGTATCAGCACCACGTTGTATCCGGCAAGGCTGCACCGTTCCAAATAGTAAGCCACCTCATCGCGGTTAAGCCGTTCGGGCATCAGCCATCCCGTGTTGCCCAACCAGAAGAAAGGCATCCCGTTTTCGTGCATCAGGTAACGTCCATTTTCAGACACTTTCAGTTTTCCATTCTCCCACGGCAGTTCCGCAAAGGCTGCATTTACAACCAACAGGCAACCGGCCCCCACACACATCAGTTTTTGTAAGAAATTGTTCATCCCGGATTGATTTTCGTTCTTAAGATTCAAATACAAATATAAACATGACACTTGTCTTAACCAAATTCTTTTCCGGAAATCCATCGTGAAAACGATTCCTGTTTCTTACCTGCAAAAGAAATCAAACAATAACAGAAATAATAAAAGCCAATCGCCCTTTAGAAAAACAACAATCTGCTTTAGACCATGGGCACCAACAGGGGGGGATCACGCCACAATCCGTATGCGTTTACGAGAGCACAGGGTATTTCAATGGGAATGCTGACTTTTTTTCCTGTATTCTGACAATATGACCCTCCTCATGACAGATTCTTCCTCTATTTCTTATCTCTACGTTTACACAATGTTTAAATACGGAGCAAGTTTGTTTAAAATAGTTTTCATAGGATTAAAAACGCAGGAAAGCCTCATCCGTTTCTGTACGCGGCATAACATTTGCACTTTCCATAATGGATTCCGGAAACGAAAAGCGAAAGGAACCATAAGAAAATAAATAACTTAAAATAGGAGATTTGATTATGACACCGATTAGAAGAAATTACAGTCAAGAATGGTTACCGAATATCTTTAATGATTTCTTTAACAATGATTGGATGACTAAAATCAATGCCACAGCACCCGCCATCAACGTAATCGAAAGTGAAAAGAATTACAAAGTGGAAGTGGCTGCCCCGGGTATGACGAAAGACGATTTCAATATCCATGTGAGCGAAGACAATGAACTGGTAATCTCAATGGAAAAGAAAAACGAAAACAAGGAAGAGGACAAGGAAAACAAGAAATACTTGCGCCGAGAGTTTTCTTATGCAAAGTTCGAACAGACACTGATCCTTCCGGAGGATGTGGAAAAAGAACGGATTAATGCCACGGTAGAGAACGGCGTACTGACCATTGAACTTCCAAAACGCACGCCAGAAGAAAGAGCCAAAGTACACAGAGTGATTGAAATCCATTGATATAAGTCAAAAGGCAATAACCACCCGACCGGCTTGTGGAAAGCAAGGAGAAATTCTCCCAAACCTTTTCACAAGCCTTTTTTGTTTCCCTATTCCGGTTCTATCTCATTAGGTGAAGGCAACTGCTTCCAGCCCTCTCCGAATGTATCATACGCATCGGTCACCACCACGAAAGCCCGTGGATCTGCCAGCTTGATAGTGGCTTTCACACCTGCTACCTCTTTGTAGCTGACCACAAGGAAAATCATTTCCCTCTCGTCACCCGTGTACAGCCCGTAACTTTTTATGCAGGTAGCCGTACGTTCCAAGTCCTTCAATATGTATTGGTGGAAGTCGGTCAACTTCTTTTCGCTAATGATAAAAATCAACTTGTCATTCTTCGCCCCGTTAATCATATAGGCAATCACCTGCGAAGATATGAAAATAGCTATCAGCGAATACAACGAGAGATGGACCAAAGGCTGACCTGACATCTCCTGGCTGCCTAAGCCAAAACCTATGACCAACAAACCAAAGCAGACCACAGCCCCATCTACCAGAAAAATAGCCCGTGAAAAACGGATATGGACATACTTTTGCAGCATCATGGCCACAATGTCGCTTCCGCCAGTGGTAGCGTGGTTCTTTACCACAATGCCACACCCTACCCCTATCAATACAGAACCTATGACACACGTCAGCATCAGGTGGTCGGACATGTCCATGATGCCTCCCAGCAACAGGGCGGGGTCGAGTGCTTGCAAAGCGTCCTCCGTAGGATACGACAGGCGAGACATCACGTTCATCAGCAGAGGGGTCATCAACGCCGCTATAATTGTGCGTGCTCCCAACTTGGCTCCCAAGAATATCATTGAAAGCACCAGCAACGGGAGGTCAAACATATAACCGAACGTTCCCACTTGGATAGAAGGGAACAGGTTGTGCAACACAATACTGGCACCATACACGCCTCCCGGCACAATATTATAAGGATTGATAAAAAACACAAAACCTGCTGCCAGGATGGTACACCCCAACAGAATATTCAACCATCCCATGATAGCCTTCTTCATACACATTTTATTTTTATGCAGCAAATATACAAACAATTTATGGAAAAGCAAAAACAAACGTGTCCAGGCTTTACCCTGATCTT
The DNA here is from genome assembly GCA_964488405.1 of uncultured Phocaeicola sp. Taxonomy (GTDB): domain Bacteria; phylum Bacteroidota; class Bacteroidia; order Bacteroidales; family Bacteroidaceae; genus Phocaeicola. The sequence continues at coordinate 26,353 of CAZAUU010000006.1, read as the reverse complement.
GTTTTCCAAAGCATTCCCATAAGGGAACCTGCAAATTCTCCAAATTCGGTATAAGATTATCCTACTTTTTTTAACACGCAGGCACACAAGGACAATGCGATTATTCTGAATCTTTCGTTATCTTTGTTCTTGTAAAGACCAAACACAAAGAGAAATGAAAAAGACAATCGCTGCTTTGGGGCTATTTGCATTGATATCATACGGATGCGGCAGTACGTATCAGACTACTTCCGTACTGGCGGGAGCAGCCATCGGAGGAAACGTAGGAGGAGCAATAGGCGGATTGGCGGGTAGCAACCGGCACTGGGACGGCGGATTCCGAGGATCGGCCATCGGTACGATAGTAGGTACGGTGGCAGGAGCAGCTATCGGCGGTGCTATCAGTTCGGCACAAGAGAACAACACACAGGATTATGTGGTAGAAGAACGCCGCAGGTATGTCCCTGCACCGGAAGTGGAACCTGTACCGGAAACTGAACTGTCTCCCATTGGTTACCTGCAAATCCGGAACATCCGCTTCATCGATGACAACCGAGACCACATTATCCAACCATTAGAAAATAGCAAAGTGATTTTTGAGATTATCAATACGTGTGACCAGACAGTTTGTAATGCCGTGCCGATTGTACAGACCGACAATGAACAAATTTACGTATCACCTTCAGTAATGATAGAGCAGATTGCCCCCCATAACGGTATCAAATACACCGCTCACCTGAAAGGAGGGAAACGACTGAAAAATGGAGAAACTATCATCCATATAGCCATTGCTGATGATAGAGGAACAGAATACGATTGGCAGGAATTCAAACTTCGGACAGGGAGGTAAAAAAACGGAGAAACTGCCCGATTGTGTCAAAAGCTACGGCATTGCCCGTAGCAGGATGCCATACGATGCGACCTGTATCCGATGTACCGACATCAATATAATCTATCGAATCCACTTCCTTATCCGCATAGACAGCATGACGGCGCAAAGCCTTCTTTACCATATCGTAACGGCATCCTTCCCCGGTGAGGCAGATGCTGCGGCGATATTCAGTTGTAATGTGGAACAACCCACTCCGCTTATCAAATGCAATCCCTTGCCGGCAGAAAAAATGCTCCAAAGTACCATCCAACGAAAGGTCTTCGGGGGTGCCCGTTACGATGCCTTTCCCTCTATCCATCAGCCAAAGCCTGTCGGCAAGTTGCAACGCTAGTTCCAAATCATGCGTGGATAAAAAAACCGTCTTCCCCCTATCATGCGCCAGTGCGCAGAGCAGCCTCATGATTTCTACCTTACTGGGAAAATCAAGGAAGGCTGTCGGTTCGTCCAAAAAGATAACCGGTGTTTGTTGGGCAAGTACCTTGGCTATCATTACTTTCTGTCTTTCTCCATCGCTCAATGCCTGTATCATTCTGTTTGCAGCACCTTCGATACCTACCTGCTCCAGTGCATCTGCCACCACTTGCTTGTCTTCTTTCTGCAGGTTTCCCCAGAAGCCTGTATAGGGAGTACGTCCCAAACCGACTATTTCCTGTACGGTCAGATTGTCCACCTCACAACGTTCCGTAAGCACCACCCCTACCTGCCTTGCCAGCTCCTTGTCCGAATAATCCGCCAATGCTTTGCCTCCTATCCGGATACTACCGGCCAATGAGGGTTGAAAGGCAGAAAGTGTACGCAACAACGTAGACTTCCCCGCTCCATTTGTACCCAACAGGCAAGTCAGCTCACCACTGTATATCGTGGCATCTATCTCTGAGGAAACCAACATCATTCCCCTCTTTCCCGCATAGCCTGTGGCAAGCCCGTTCAATTGCACCATTGCCCTCTTTTCCATATTCTTATCCTTTCCCCCCCATTATAACAAAAAGAAAGCTGTCTCCGCAGAAACAGCTTTCCCTCTATGGACAATCAAAATTTATTCACCAAATCTATACTGATTAATCATTTACAGAAGCCATGTGGGCAATCAGGTCGAGAACCTTATTGGAGTAACCAATCTCGTTGTCGTACCAGGAAACTACCTTTACGAAAGTGTCGGTCAAGGCGATACCGGCCTTGGCGTCGAAGATAGAAGTGCGGGTGTCACCCAGGAAGTCAGAAGAAACAACTGCATCTTCCGTGTAGCCCAGCACGCCTTTCAGTTCGCCTTCAGAAGCTTCCTTCATGGCAGCGCAGATTTCTTCGTACTTGGCGGGCTTAGCCAGGTTTACGGTCAGGTCAACTACAGAAACGTCCAGAGTCGGAACGCGCATTGACATACCTGTCAGCTTGCCGTTCAGTTCGGGAATGACCTTACCTACAGCCTTGGCAGCACCGGTAGAGGAGGGGATGATATTGCCGGAAGCGGCACGGCCACCTCTCCAGTCCTTCATGGACGGACCGTCAACAGTCTTCTGGGTAGCGGTAGTAGAGTGAACGGTAGTCATCAAACCGTCGGTGATGCCCCATTTGTCGTTCAACACTTTGGCGATAGGAGCCAGACAGTTCGTCGTGCAAGAAGCGTTGGATACGAACTGTGTACCCTTCACATAAGTCTTTTCGTTAACACCGCATACGAACATCGGGGTGTCGTCCTTAGAAGGAGCAGACATTACTACATATTTGGCACCGGCTTGGATGTGAGCCTGTGCTTTTTCCTTTGTCAGGAACAGACCGGTAGATTCTACTACATATTCTGCACCTACTTCGTCCCATTTCAGGTCGGCGGGGTTCTTCTCTGCTGTCACGCGGATTTCCTTGCCGTTCACAATCAGTTTGCTGTTTTCTGTGTCAGCCTCGATTGTGCCATCGAAGCGACCGTGCATAGTATCGTATTTCAACATGTAAGCCAAGTAATCTACCGGGCACAAGTCGTTAATACCTACAATCTGGATGTCATTTCTGCTCTGCGCAGCACGGAATACGAAACGACCGATACGGCCGAAACCGTTAATACCTACTTTAATCATTTTGTTTAGTTTTAAAGTTTTTATAAAAATTACACAACGCTCACATTCTCACCTGCATCCGGAAAGTAACCTTGGCATCCGCCTCTCCTCTTCCCGATTGCGTTGCAAAAATAAGGATTTCTTTCTTAACTTGAACTACCAGAAGTATTAAAATTAGGAAAAATAGTGGTCGGTTTTCATGATTTTTTACCCTAAACCAATCTTTTCGTCTATTTTACGTGTCATTTTGCAATCCCTACTTTACACGGTATATCTATTAACCCAAATAGATACAGATTGTGAGATATGAATATATAAGACAGAGAATTGCCACGTTTTCCATATCCATTCGTAGCATATATAAAAAAAATGAGTACCTTTGTTCGTCATTTGAAACTACAAGAACTGAATATGCAGGAAAAAATCATCATTCTCGACTTCGGCTCACAGACCACGCAGCTCATCGGACGCCGCGTACGCGAACTGAACATGTACTGTGAAATCGTTCCCTACAACAAGTTCCCACACAATGACCCATCGGTCATCGGTGTCATTTTATCGGGAAGTCCATTCTCGGTGTACGATGAGAAAGCATTCAAAATCGACTTGAGTGGCATACGGGGTAAATACCCAGTATTAGGAATATGTTACGGGGCACAATTCATGGCTTATACCTACGGAGGCAAGGTGGAACCTGCCAACACCCGTGAATACGGACGGGCGAACCTCACAGCTTTTGATCATGAAAACCCGCTGCTGAAAGGTGTCCGCAAAAATTCCCAAGTATGGATGAGTCACGGTGACACTATCACTTTATTGCCCGAAAACTTCCGTATCATCGCTTCGACCGACAAGGTGGCCGTGGCAGCCTATCAGGCAGAAGGTGAAAAATTATGGGGTGTACAATTTCATCCGGAAGTATTCCACACGGAAGACGGTATGCTGATACTGAAGAATTTCGTGGCAGACATTTGCGGGGGCAGGCAGGACTGGAGCGCATCTTCGTTCATCGAAACTACGGTAGCGCAACTGAAAGAACAATTGGGCAACGATAAAGTGGTACTGGGATTGAGCGGAGGCGTAGATTCATCGGTAGCCGCCGTATTGCTGAATAAGGCGATTGGGAAAAACCTTACATGCATTTTCGTAGACCATGGTATGCTCCGCAAGAATGAGTTCAAGAACGTACTGAATGACTACGAATGTCTCGGGCTGAACGTAATCGGTGTGGACGCCAGCGAAAAATTCTTCAACAAACTGGCGGGGGTGACCGAACCCGAACGCAAGCGAAAAATTATCGGCAAAGGATTCATCGATGTATTCGATGAAGAAGCACACAAGATAAATGACGTGAAATGGCTGGCACAAGGCACCATCTACCCCGACTGCATCGAGTCGCTGTCCATCACGGGTACCGTCATCAAGAGTCACCACAACGTGGGCGGACTGCCCGAAAAGATGAACCTGAAACTGTGCGAGCCACTCCGCTTGCTGTTCAAGGACGAAGTGCGCCGTGTAGGACGGGAACTGGGCATGCCCGAACACCTAATCAACCGCCATCCTTTCCCAGGACCGGGACTTGCCGTGCGCATCTTGGGTGATATTACACGCGAAAAAGTACGTATCCTGCAAGATGCAGACGACATCTTTATCCAAGGACTGCGTGATTGGGACTTATACGACAAAGTATGGCAAGCAGGCGTCATCCTGTTGCCGGTACAGAGCGTGGGCGTAATGGGTGATGAGCGTACCTATGAACGTGCCGTGGCCCTGCGTGCCGTAACCAGTACCGATGCCATGACTGCCGACTGGGCACACCTTCCTTACGATTTTTTAGCAAAAGTGTCCAACGATATTATAAATAAGGTAAAAGGTGTAAACCGTGTATGCTACGACATTTCGTCCAAACCACCTGCAACTATCGAGTGGGAATAACAACATATTTTTTACAGAAGATGAAAAAGACATAGGAAATTTAAATTGCATAAGTGTTTGCGACTTATTTTTCCCATAGTTAAACGACCAATCATTAAGCTCAAAAGAAATAAAGACGTTCGAATATGCCTGAAGGGGATGTATTCTGTCGGTTTGTTTAGCTCGAACTTAATGATTGGTCTAACTATGGGGTGGAATAAATACGGGTTCACACTTTTTTATACCCTTATGTGATTTGGGATTTAGCAAAATTGCTTTTTTACGCATTTGCCATTGCAGAACCCTGCTTTAGTGAAACGAAATGGCATGTACCTAAGCCTATGCCCCATTTCATAAAATAAGTTGTTTCACCCACATTCGGAGGTGATACTGACAGCACTATATATTGTCCGGTAGATATTGGCTGGTTGGGGCATTTATGCCCTGTTGAAAAGACATTCGCCCCTATTTACAGCAGTCGTTACAAGAGGACGTTGACCGGAGAGCAGCGAAAACCCGCGCATACCTGCAATCCCACTCACAAATTTATCGTATCTTTGCCCGCACAGAAAAATATAAACATTACCTATATGACTAAGAAAATATTATTACTGGGTTCAGGCGAGTTAGGAAAAGAGTTTGTAATTGCCGCCCAACGGTTGGGGCAATACATCATCGCATGCGATTCGTATGCGGGTGCTCCCGCCATGCAGGTGGCTGATGCCTGCGAAGTGTGTAACATGCTGGACGGCGATGAGCTCGAGCGCATTGTGAAGAAATATCATCCCGACATCATCGTGCCGGAAATAGAAGCCATACGCACCGAGCGTCTTTACCACTTAGAAAAAGAAGGTATCCAAGTGGTGCCCAGCGCACGCGCCGTCAATTTCACAATGAACCGCAAAGCCATCCGCGACTTGGCAGCGAAGGAACTGGGCCTGAAGACGGCAAAATACTTTTATGCCAAAACTTTCAACGAATTGAAAGAAGCTGCGGAAAAAATCGGATACCCCTGCGTCATCAAGCCTCTGATGTCTTCATCGGGCAAAGGACAATCGATAGTAAATGGTCCAGACGACCTGGAACACGCATGGAAATACGGCTGTGAAGGTAGCCGGGGAGATATCAAAGAACTGATTGTGGAAGAGTTTATCCGGTTCGACAGCGAAATCACCTTGCTGACGGTGACACAGAAAAACGGTAAAACTCTGTTTTGCCCACCCATCGGCCATGTACAGGAGGGAGGAGATTACCGCGAAAGTTTCCAGCCTGCGCACATAACTCCTGAACACCTTACCGAAGCACAACAAATGGCGGCAAAGATAACAGAAGCCCTGACGGGATACGGCATTTGGGGAGTGGAGTTTTTCTTGAGCCACGAAAACGGCGTATATTTCTCCGAATTGTCTCCACGCCCACACGATACCGGCATGGTGACATTAGCAAACACACAAAACCTGAACGAATTCGAACTGCACCTGTACGCCATATTGGGTATTCCCATACCTGGTATCACACAAGAACATACCGGCGCCAGCGCAGTTATCCTGTCTCCTATTACAAGCAAAGAAGCCCCACGCTACCGGGGCGAGGAACTGGTCTGCTCACAGCCTGGCACGTATCTCCGCATTTTCGGCAAACCTTTTACGAGGATAAACCGCCGCATGGGTGTGGTGGTATGCTACGACCGGACAGACGGCGACATAGATGTCTTACGTAAGAAATGCAAGGCTTTAGCAAAAAAGATAGAAGTGTACTAACGAAAAATACAAGCGGCAATGAGGCTCAAGCATAGCTATGCATGCCTCCAAGAAAAAAGTTAACGCCAAAATAAGTGACCAACACGCTAAGAAAAGCAAAGATGGAAAACCAATGGAAAAACATCGGGTGACGGAATGCCGAAAGCGATGCCGGATGCAAGGCTGAAGCATATATCAGCAAAGTAATGAGTGCCCATACCTCCTTGGGATCCCATCCCCAATAACGCCCCCAAGAAACATTGGCCCATACTGCACCGATGAAGATGCCCAAGGCAAGCAGGAACACAGCCGGATAGAGCAGGATGCGACTGATGAGGTACAGCCTCTCTACCGGAAGTTGCCATGCACTGCCGGTGTAACGCAAAACCAAGGCAGCGACCCCATCGAACATAACAAATGCCAGCAAGGCATAAGAGAGCATGACGCTCATCACATGCAGGCTGAGCAGCGGCGATGAGAGCACAGGCATCAGAGGAGTAATGGGAGGATTAGACTCGCCCAAAGTGGAAACGAGCAATGCGAATCCACAAATCAGAAAGCCAAAAGCCAGCGAGAATTCAAATTTCCGACTGAAAAAAAGTGGGAGCAATGCCGCACAAGCCGCCAACACCTGCATGGTCTCGTAGCCGTTGGATATAGGCAAATGTCCGCTCACGTATCCCCGCAACCCTATCAATGCCACCAAACAAGCAAACATGCATCCCAACAATACGGAAAGGAAGACAGTAATGCAGTGGCCCTGCTTCCTATCAGAGTCCCAACGGACGAACCGGCGGCAATAAAAGACGAAGGAACAGATGCCTACAGTCAGACAGCACATATACAACGGTTTCGCGTAGTTGAACCGATTATACAGTTTTTCAGCTGCAAACTGTCCGGCAGAAGGTAATACACTGCCCGCCGTCTTCTGCTGGTATTCCCTGATTTTCTCCGTCAACCTGCAGATGCCAGTATCATCATGTTTCACGACCTGTTCACCTATCAATCCCAAGCTTTTACGGATAAAAATCCGTTGGTCCCCAACCAGTTCCAATGGCAACTTATCCACCGGACTGAACCAGCTTACCTTCCCATCTTCCGTCTGGCAAGGAAAGATTTTCAACATGCTACCCGTGGCTACCATGCTGATAAGGTTGAATTTCTCATTGGCTTCATTCAGTGCACGCAGGTACTCCACATCGGTTTCTTCCCCGGTGACTTTCAACTTGTATCCTTCCGTCCCGAAAAAATCATTCAGGCTGGCATAGACACCGTTGATTCCTAACCGTTTCCGCACTGCACCATTCTTAATGTAAATAACGGGTTCGGACTTCCAGTCGTCATAAAAGAAAAACCAGCCGGTAAGTACCTGCTCACCGGTCAATCCCCGATAACTTGGCTTACCGTAAATTTTCAGGGTAAAGTCTTTTGCCAATGTCTGTAACGGGCAGATGCGATCGTGATAATATACGTACAGGTTCCCAATTCCGGAAGCCGTCTTGTGCGACAGGTGTGCAGGTACTCCGGCAGAAACCATGTCTGCAAGTCCCAACAGACATACCACAGTCGCACTGCGTCGAAGTGCCGGATGACGAAGAAGTGCCCTGAAACCGGTATTCTTCTGGAAAAAGAATCCTAACATGGAAACCAGCAGCAATGCATAACCCGTATATGTAATGCCGATACCCCACGGGTCGTATGCCACGGAAAGCACCGTACCTTCCATGTCTGGGTCATACGATGACTGGTAGAACCGATAATGACGGTAAGAAAAGATATGGTTCATCGAGACCTTTCCTTCTACGGTCTTACCTTCATCGGTTATCTGCAGTTGGCTGATAAAGTCCATCGGTGCGAAACTACCTTTATAATAATCAATATGAAAACGGGCAAGCCCTACTTGGAAGGGGAAGGATTCCAACTTCCCGGCAGTCGTGACAAATGCCGACATCGGGCTCCCGTCCGTACGCAAATGAACACTGCCCTGCTTGCCGCAGACGTGTGTAGTAAAAGCCCCTGCCAAAATAGCCAAAAAGGAAACATGAAGCAGGAAAGTGAAAAAGCGGCGTTGCAGTTTCCGCCCGATGATGTACACAGCCGAGCATACTGCCATGACAACCCACAACATTGTAAAAAACGGTGAGGCATAAATGGGAGACAAGGCTGTAGGAATACCTTCCGCTTTCTCCAAAATGGTGGCAAACACCATTACAATCATCAAAAGACCTGCAGACCCGAAAGCCAAACGTTTAATCAGTTTCATTTGCATTATACATGTTAAGGTGCAGTAAAAACGACCGGGCACGGGAGCAAAGGTACAAAATTTCCCATTTTTACAAAACCCTGCACTTCATATTGCGGTATCCCTGTGTCCGGTCGTTTTTTTAGATAGAGTCAATGAATTTCACAATGGCATCACGGTCTTCCTTCGAAAGTTGGCGGAACTCCTCAATGGTTTCATAAGCATCGCTCTCTGTGCTTGTACCATGCCACATGATGGCTTCCAGCGTAGTCCGTGCGCGGCAGTCGTGCAGGCGGTCGGCATATTCGGCACCTGTGCAACGCTGGTGCAGGCCACGCCCCCATAACGGAGTGGTGCGGCACCAGCCTGTACGGATGTCGTTCTGCATAAACAGCTTGTGCTGTATCATGTCAGTGTACGGCCAAATTTTCTGGTTCGGATAACGAGGCAGTTGGTCTGCAATATCATCCACAAAAAAACGTGCCGGATCGCGGATCTCATCATCACCCGTAACCCAGCTGGGCTTATGGCAATAAGAACACCCTATTTGCTCGAAAAGTTCCTTTCCGCGCAACACATCCTCGTCGTCCACATTGCGTGCAGCAGGTACGGCCAGTCCCCTGTGCCACACCATCAGGTCGATATAGTTCTGGTCGGACACCTCTACATCCAGTTCTTGCGAAGTGAGGTAGTTGTAGATGTTCTGTTCCTCATTGTATGTGCCGTCCTCGTTCTGAATGTGCCAGTTGGGATGTTCCTTATCGGGGTCGGCCTGCTCAATATAGTTACGAAATCCTTCCTGCACATCCGGGTCTTTTGAAGAATAAAGCGCATACGTGCCGGCATTGTCCAAGTAATGGAAACGGCGGTCGCTGCGTGTCGCATTGGTAATGTTCCAGAACGCATTGGCACCCGGACCGTCCTGCAACGGTCCACGGCTCAATGCATAGGTAAAACGGTAAGGATACTTCGTGCCGTCCCCTCCTTGTGTGGTATTGGAATACTGGCTTACCCAGTCTCCGTTGGCGAAGATATTCGGGTTCAGTCCGTTTTTCAAGTAGCCATCATTCTCTTCCTCCACGTATTGTGCTTTCAGGTCATCATCACTGATGGCATCGAGCAATCCTGTCCCATAAATACCAATGGTAGACTCAAGGCGGACTTCATATTCGCCCACCTCATAACCCTGATTTGCCACATAGATAGCACTCTTCGGGATTGTAACTTCCGGATAACGCAAGGAATAGGTTTCGCCATCGGAAAACTTGTTTCCGTTCATATCCGTATATTCGTGCCACGTCAATGTAATCTGACTCTCATCCACTGGAGCCTTGAAAGGATCTACGGCATGGCCCTGGGGCATACCGGTAAGCCAAGAAACGTAAGAATTAGTTGCAGGATCATAAACGACCAACAGGTAACCGTTGCCTGTCTGGCTTGTACGGAAAATTCCTTCCGGCTGGCTTTGGCCATGTCCGTAGCCGGGATGACAATGCAGGCAAGAGGTGCGGATGTAGACCGGTCCCAAGCCATGCCGGGTGCCGCTGAAATTGGAGTTAAACGGTTTTTCGAACAACTGTTCTCCCCGGTTAAAACAGTCGGTCATCGCCGCATCGGCATCCACAACCGGAGTTGGCTGTTCGTAAGCGGTTTGCGTAGTGACAAACGTGGTACCTAACTCCCCACCGGTATAATACCATTCGGGCACTTCGGTTTCTTCACTATCTGATCCCTGTGTCGCATCGGACACTTCATCATCGCTGCATCCCATCATTGAACCTGCCAACAAGACGGCAAACATGTAATAATAATGTTTCTTCGATAACATGATTCATTCATTTAAAAAGTTAAACATGATACAAACAGGTTATAAACCGACAAGGTCGCAAGAGAAAAATACTTCCCCTTGCAGACCCACTGTTTGTCCTTAATTCCGTAGCAGATTTACCTCTGGCTGTTAATCAGTGACAACACCTCATCAAAAATGTCGTTCAAATCGTTGCAGGCTTCAATGGCTGCACGGTTGACACTTTCGTATGTGGAAGAACCGGCGGTTATAACGAAAGGTTCCTCCATCTGGCCGATGGCCTCGTAAGCCGCAGTGATAGCCGACTGCACACGGGCATCAAGGTCGGAATTGAGTGAAGCCACATACGTGCTGAGCGAATTACTTACCGGCTGGATATATGTTTCCCCACTGTTGTAGTCCTTGGATGTCTGGATTCCCATATAGGCATTCTCGATTGAAATGATATTGCCCATAAAGTCATTAATGGAATTCAAACTATAAGGAGATTCAATGTAGTCGGGGTCATATTCTGTGTCTGCACTTTGCCCCATACCGGTGGGGTTACCGATTTTCACGTTACCCACTTCGTTGGCAATATTCTGTATGCCGTCCACAATCATGGTCTGCGCGGCTGCGAGATAATTGACAAATACGTTCCCTCCCGCTTCAGCCGGATTTTTCATCCGGTCTGCATAACAGAGGCCGGCAGCCAAATCATTCAACACGTTTTCGATAGCCACGTTATTGTCGGAATAATCCGCCACATTGCGCACATTCGCCAAAATTACCTGTTTGGCCGAACTGATGTTGCTCTCACCTGCCCACGCGGCTTCGAGGAAAATGCAATGGTTACGCAAATCGCCGGCCACACCGGCAATGTAACTCAATTCTTCTTCCGTGTAATCTGTATCATGGGGAACCGATGTCTGTTCCATGCCCGTACCTTCCAAGGCAAACAGCATATACTCCAGGGCATGGAAACCAAGCAAACCGTAATCCTGAGATGAAATATACACACCTTCGGCATCCATCTTTGCCATTTCAGCCGAGTTGGCCAACAATGCGTCAAGGGCAACCTGGTCAAGAGGCCACGAGTCAATGTGCGGATCTACATCATAAGTATCGGCAGGACCGTACAACCACGCTTCACTGCGTTCCCAATATTCACGAGAAAGTTTCCATGCTTCGCCTGCAGCCTGCACCTGTGCCGTAGTCACATTGCCCACACCGGCTTCATACATGGCATAACATGCCTCGTACAATTCAACGGCCGCATCGGCCAAAGCCTCGTAGGTAGGGATTACCGTATTGTCTACATAATCACTGACAACCTCCTGGAGGGCAGCCTCACGGGCTTCAGACAGGGGATTCGAGGAGGAAACATCATCGCTGCAAGACACCATACCTGATGTCAGCATGGCAAATGCAACCGCATAAAGCGGAAAATTCAAATACTTCTTCATTTTGTTATTTTATTTATAAAAAATATTTTCTCTATATTTTATCTTTTTTCCTTACATATTAAACAATCCGGCATAAGCCACACCGAACGAAAGTGCAGGCTCATTATTATAAGTACTTTTTAACAAACCAATGGAATACTCCCCTTTTATCACAATGTCTTTAATGGGATAATAATTAACACCAACAGCTACCCGGTGACGTCCACAATATTCATAGTCGATAATCGAGCCTTCTGTCTTGTACATGGAGTCATAGTAATCGTAGCGGCCGAATATGTAGAACTTCTGATCCTTCTCATGCAACTTGCCGAATTGGGAGAAAAGGTTATATCCCACTTCCACGCCGGCTGCTACGGCATCGGAAGCCACAGACTGTTTCGGACTTGGAGAAGAACTGGAAGCTCCTCTATTGTAAGTAGTAATAATCTGTGAATCGGACAAATGGCCGTAATCAAAGTTTCCACGCGCTATCCAATTCCAACGGTCCAGCATGAAATCGAATGCACCAATCAGCACCGTACCTTTCACATCATTATAATACTCACTGGTGGGAGGGGATATGGTATTGTGGAACGAATTGCCGGCATAACCGCTCAAAGAAAGCCTCAGCCCCTTTATTGAAAAGTTGTCCACACGGAAAGCACCTGCCAGACCATTGGCTATCTTAAACTCGTATGGCGATGCCGACCCGTCGTGCACCCAACCTTCCCGTCCGAAACGCTCGGAATCAAGCCCGGACACCAACAAAGCTTCATAACGCCAGTCGCCTGCCCGTCCCCAAAGGCTAATACCCGTTTCATGCCACGTACAGGGGAAAATCGTATTCTCACCTTCCGGGCGATACACACCGAAAAACTCTGTCGGCAAGTGGTGGGCATTGGTAGCACCTACAGGTACGATGATATGCCCTAATCTGATGTTGAACTCCGGACAAAATGATTTCTGTAACCAGAACTGCTCAAGTGCTACTTCACCCCCGCGTTCTATTTCACTTTCGTATTCACCACCTTCTTCTTCTTCTATTTCAATGGCACTTTCTGTACCGCCATGTTCAAATTCTATCTCTGCACTCATTGTCCATCCTTTGCCAAAATCGTAACCCAGCATAAGGACTACATGAGGCAAATCGAAACGACTATGCTTCTCATTCTTATGTGAGCTGGCATTGGAGTAGCGCAAATAACTGTCGCTGTAGTAATTACGACTATACACAGCCTCACCGTACCCACCGATGGTCAGTCCTTTTCCCCCTTCCTCAGCCTTGAGAATCGTGTGTCTTTTCTTGACTTTCTCCTCTTGCTTGTCGGACGTTTTTACAATGTCCTCCAAATCCTGTTCTCCTTTATCCTTACTTGCCTGGTCCCACTCGTTCACAGCAAATGCATGCGACACGAGCATGATAAAACAGAATGAGAACAATAATTTTTTTGTTTTCATTTATTTCCCCCTTTTGTTTATTTTTAACACCACAAAGATATGACAACAAACATACAGGGAACAATACCTATTAATAAGTAAAATTTACAATTAGAATACTTACTAATAGGTATAAAATCAAATAAAATTACAATATATATACAAGAGTGTATCTTTACTCATGGTGATAGGGACTGTGGTTTAATATACTCACGGCGCGATAAAGCTGTTCGGCAAAAATAAGACGCACCATCTGGTGGGAGAAAGTCATCTTCGAAAGCGAAATTTTGTCCGGCACCGTTTTATATATGAGCGGTGAAAATCCATAAGGCCCCCCTATAATAAATACCAAACGCCTGACAGAATGCATCTTGCGTCCTATCCATGCAGCAAATTCGATGGAACGGAACTCCTTGCCCTGTTCATCGAGCAAAACAGGCAGGTCGCCAGGCTGCAATGCCTTCAGTATCAGTTCACCTTCCTTTTCTTTTTGCATATCGGTACTGAGGCTTCTGGTGCTCTTCAGTCCGGAAATCACTTCCACATCGAAAGGGACATAATGCCGGGTACGTTGCACGTAGTCATCAATAGCCTCACAGTAAAGCTTCCCTTCGGTTTTCCCCACAGCCAATAGTGTTATTTTCATTTTCTTTTATCCGGATTTAATAAAATGTATTTTTGCAAAGATATGAATTAATCAGTACCTTTGCCGTAATTTAGCTATCAATTAAAAAACAGAAAACGAATATGGAAGAGAAAATTGTAAAAGACCTGATAGACCGACTGATTGACCTGTCATTCGCAGAAGATATAGGTGATGGCGACCATACTACATTGGCGTGTATCCCTGCCGATGCCACAGGAAAGTCGAAACTCTTAATCAAGGAGGAAGGTATTCTTGCGGGCATTGAAGTGGCAAAAGAGGTGTTCCGCCGTTTCGATCCCACCCTGCAAACGGAAGTACTTATGGATGACGGGACACATGTACGCCCGGGTGACATACCGATGATCGTATCGGGAAAAGTCCAGTCATTGCTACAGACCGAAAGGCTGATGCTGAATATCCTGCAGCGCATGAGCGGCATCGCCACCATGACACACAAGTATGTGGAACGACTGGCAGGTACAAAGACTCGTGTGTTAGATACACGCAAGACTACACCGGGTATGCGCATCCTTGAAAAAATGGCTGTAAAAATAGGAGGCGGGGTAAACCACCGCATCGGACTGTTCGACATGATTCTGCTGAAGGACAATCACGTGGATTTTGCAGGGGGCATTGACAAAGCCATCACCCGTGCAAAAAACTACTGCAAGGAAAAAGGCAAAAACCTGAAAATAGAAATAGAAGTACGCAACTTTGACGAATTGCAGCAAGTGCTCGATTTAGGCGGAGTGGATCGGATTATGCTGGACAACTTCACACCGGCCGACACACGCAAGGCTGTCGGGATGACAGGAGGACGATACGAACTTGAATCATCGGGAGGCATCACATTCGAAACCCTACGCGATTACGCCGAATGCGGTGTAGACTTCATCTCGGTAGGTGCACTGACCCATTCGGTAAAAGGACTGGACATGAGTTTTAAGGCATGCTGAGGAAACTTGGGAATGGACTACGTATATATTTGTCGAATTTATTTGAATTAAAAAATACAATGAATTATGAAACAGTGTAATGTATTAATATGGGTATTTGTTTTTGTGCTTGGTTCCGTTTCCTGTGAAACCTCCAATGCACAAGATTTGAAATCTATCATTTCAGGTGTGGCTAATGCCATCACAAATGGGAAAAGCGTTTCTTCGTCTTCATTGGAAGGAACATGGAATTATGCAGGAGCAGATTGCAAGTTTAGTAGCGACAATCTGCTGTCAAAGGCTGGCGGCGAAGTGGTTGCCAACCAGATTGAAGAAAAGATGGAAAGCATCCTTTCAAAGTTGGGATTCGATGAAAACAGCTCGTACACATTCAATGATGACAATACTTTTTCTTCTACCATCAATGGACACACGACCAGCGGAACATATTCATACGACAGCAGCACAAACGAGTTGGAAATGAAGAGCAAATTAGGCTTAACAGTCACAGCCGAAGTATCACAAAGCCTGTTGTCATCCGGAAAGATAAGCCTACTTTTCAATGCGGACAAACTGATGTCGCTGTTCCAGACAGTAAGCGGAACACTGGGTAGCAGTTCTTCTTCCCTATTGAGCACGGCCAATTCCCTGCTGGAAAATTATGACGGGCTTCAATTGGGTTTTGAATTGAAGAAGCAATAATCCCACACATCCGGACAGGCTTGAAACAATATCGGCTTCCGCAGGAAAAGAACAGACATACCAACAAATAAGTACTACTCCCTTGCCCATCAGTATATATTCTATGGCAAAGAGTAGTACTTACTTTTTTCAATTAATACTTACTTTGTTTCGGATATAATCCTGATTGTCTTAAAACCTGCTTGCCTGAACATCCGGGAGAAGCAGATTATTTCTTCTTATCTTCCGGTTTCAACAAATGGCGGTGGAACTTCATTTCGGCACGTTGGATTTGATAGATTTTCCGTGCAGAGAGTATTTGCTTGTACTTCTGCAAATACTCCAAGTCCAATTGGTCTGTCGCGATACGTGCCTGTACCACAGCCTCCACTATCCGGCTGTATTCCTCCTCAGACAGATTACCGTCCTTCCCTCTCCCTATTTGTTCCCTTGCTTTTTTGTTTTGTTGGGCTTTCTTGTCCTGCAATTCGAAGTAAAGAGGGAAAAATGCCTTCGCTTCTGCTGCTGTCAGCTGGGCATTTTCGGTAATGAACGCTTCCTGATGAGCACGAAACTCTTCTTTGCTCAATTTGCGATTCTGCGCCAGTACACAGACACAAGAACAGCAAAACAACAACACAATTAAAAGTATCCTCTTCATTTCCGGTTGGTTTTAATTATAGATATTCGGATTCGCATCCGTCAGATATTGGTATAACTCGTAATCATCCATCAGCGTTTGCCCTACTATCGAATCAATGTATTCATCAGGCATACTTGAGATAACACTTAAATCCCAGCTGGCCTCTTCGGTCCGGTTCATCAATGTCCGTATGGAAAACATCAGACCTAAAAACATGGCAGCCATGTAAGCCCATGGTTTCACACGATCCCACAGACTGATTTCTTGAGGTTTCGACATTTCTTTTTCCGGAAGCCGACCCATCATTTCCTCCGCAAAACGGTCAAAATATCCGTCCGGAACCGTGAACGGATTTTTCGTCCCGTATCTTTTTTTCAATTCAATGCCGTCTTTTTTCATATGTATTCCTTCTTTTTTATATTAGATGGATATTTGTGTACAAGGTTTAATCGTTCTGGGATAAAAATTCTTCGATTTTTTTCACGGCATGATGATAAGATGCCTTCAACGACCCTACACTTGTACCTACTATGACAGAAATATCCTCATATTTCATTTCCTGAAAATATTTCAAGTTGAACACAATGCGCTGTTTCTCGGGCAATGTCTGGATAGCTTTCTCGAACAGGAGCTGTGTATGGTCGCCATCGAAATAAGAATCACTCTCCAACTTATTAAAGGCAGCCGATTCGGCTTCGTCCAACGAAAGGTGGTTTGAAGCACGTTGTTTATTCAAAAAATTCAACGACTCGTTCAACGCTATGCGGTAAAGCCAGG
This sequence comes from uncultured Phocaeicola sp., assembly GCA_964488405.1. Classification (GTDB taxonomy): domain Bacteria; phylum Bacteroidota; class Bacteroidia; order Bacteroidales; family Bacteroidaceae; genus Phocaeicola. The sequence continues at coordinate 9,189 of CAZAUU010000006.1, read as the reverse complement.
TCGAAAGGCGGGCATCCCCCCGGAAATATTCCAAATTACTCCATGCCTTGAGGAAAGTATTCTGCAAGAGGTCGTTCGCATCGTCATGGGAGAGTACCATGCGCCTGATCTGCCAATACAGCTGCTCACTGTAGTGCCGCACCACTTCACCGAAAGCTTCCCGTTGCAAATAGGGATCCTGCAGCTTAACAATTATCTCATCCTCATTATAGGTACTCATGGCTGATATAGGTTTAATTCATACGGACAATTGCAAATTCTCACGTGCCAACAGGGTCTCGGCAAAAACCTCCTGGGCTTCCTGCAACAACTGGCTTTCATCATCGTATCTTGCCGAAAAATGCCCGATGACCAAACGTTTCGCTCTGGCATCGCAGGCAATCCGGGCGGCCTGGCGGGCAGTGGAATGATAGGTCTGGCGGGCACGCGCTGTGTCCGCTTCGACAAAAGTAGCTTCGTGGAACAGGACATCCACTCCCTGTATCTGGTCGAGAATACGCGGACAGTATGCCGTGTCCGAACAATAGGCATACGCACGGGGCGGGCTGGAAGGAATGGTCAACCTCTCATTGGGAATGGTTTCGCCCTCTTCTGTCACAAAGTCCTCACCGTTCTTGATGCGGTTGATCATCCACAACGGGATATGGTAAAAGTCAATCATCTCCCGTTTAATGTGGTTGGGCACGGGTTTCTCACGAAACAAAAAGCCGCACGTAGGTATCCGATGGCATAGCGGAATGGTTTCGACAGACACAGAACGATCCTCATAGACGAGTTCCTGTTCGTTGGGATCGAGCGGATGGAACACCACATTGTAGTCCATACCCTTGCAAAAGAAAGCAATCTGTGGCTGAAGGATAGTAGCCAATGCAGGATGGCTATAGATATGCAGGTCGGCCGTGCGTTCCAATATGCCGAAAGTGGAAATCAATCCCATCAACCCGAAACAATGGTCGCCATGCAGATGGGATATAAAAATATGGTTCAATCGGTTGAATTTCAGTCTAGAGCGCCGTAACTGCACCTGGGTTCCTTCGCCGCAATCAATCATGAAAAGCTTCTCGCGGATGTTGAGGACCTGGGAAGTGGACTGGTGTCGCATGGTAGGCAATGCCGATCCGCAACCCAATATGTGCAAGTCGAATTTCTCCATTCCTTACTTGTTGTACTTCTGCAATAATTCATCCGCCACTTCGTCACCCAAATCTTTTGCTTTCTGCAGGTTGGCGATTCCTTGCGCCATATTCTTCTGTTGCACCTGCGTATAACCAAGCATACGGTAAGCCGGAGCATTCTGCGGATCAAGCTCTATGGCTTTTGTCAATGCCTGCACCGCTTCATCCAACTGGTTGACACGCATATGCACACCTCCCTTTTCAATCCAATATTCCAAGTTGGCAGAATCCAATTCCACAGCCTTGCTAATGTCATCAATGGCCTGCTGGAACATTCGGCACTTCAGTTCGGCCTGCGAACGTATTGAGTAAAACTCTGCCGGAACCTGTCCCAGCATGGCATCGTAGAAGGCGTTATAGTCGACGACAGCCTCCCGATACTCTCCACTTTCCATCTTTACACGCGCCCGTTCGTAAATATAAGGAGCCGCATCCTTGCCATATGGTGGAATAAAGCATGCTACGGCACTGTCCATAAGCGCAATCACTTCCTTTCCGTCCGCACCTTCCATCAGTTCTTTAGCTTTGGCTGCGGCATAGAAAGTAGAAGCAGAAGCAAGGGGGGTTTTGTTCAATGCGTCGTAAGCGACGAAGGCTTCCGCATACCTTTGCATGACAAAGTAAATGTCGCCTTGAAGCTGGTAATAAATTGGTTCAGGGGATATGGCTATGGCCCGGCTGATTTCGTCCAAGGCACGGTCGTATGTCCAGTCTGCATACGCTGGTTTATCTCCCAAATTCATCTGATAGGTATAAATCAGTTTGGCTATGTTATAACGGGCATCGTCCTGCTTCTCTTCCACCTCCAAAATGCGTTTCATATCCTCCGCCGCCAAAGCATTGTGACTATCGTCCCCAAAATCGATATAGCAAGTGGCACGACGCAGGTATCCCTCCGAATTGCCTGGATATGTAGCAACGAAATCATCCAGCAAATCCAAATAATGATCCCTGTCGTAAACACCGGATGCCATATAAAGGAACACCAATGCCTGCGATTCGTCTTCGGGCAGCCCTTTCTTGATTCCAATAGAGTTAAGTGTCAAGTCATTTACCGAAAGGCCACTGATGTGCAAGTCCGTCAGGTAACGGATGCCAATGGCATAGCTTACGCTGCTTCCTTCGTCTTCATTTTTCTGGATCATGCCTGCCACTTGCCCCTCGGCATTCATAATGGGACAACTCACACTCTTGTCCGTTGTCTGCATGTCGAGTGTATAATAATATGACTGGTTACCGATTGTATCCACCTTTGCTATTGTACCCGTCTGCACATCGGAAGATTTTTGAGTGGAATAAGGAAGCAAATAAGCCGTCTGTCCGATAGCCAATGCCGATGGTGCCACCTGCAATGCCTCTGCTTTCTTGTCAAAATCAGTCTTGAACTTTACTACATCATACATGTCGTTTGCCCCCATAATGTACCTCACAGGCAATTCCTTCCCGTCGGCTGTAACAACAACTGCATGGTCGGCACCTTTGAACAGGGAATAATCAGATACGCCCGTTCCCGTTTTATCAATATAGAACCCGTTGCCTGTACTGAGTATCCGGCCGTCTGCCGTATAAGTAATGATGGAGAATACCGCCTTTTTTGCCTTTTCCGCCCATTTGGGAGACGCCTGCGCAAAGAAGGCGGACGGGCACAATGCGCAGCAAAGCAGAATGGTTATCGTTTTCTTCATGTGCTTGAACATCTAAAAATTATTATTGTCGGCAAAGCCGCGTTGTTCGACTGCTTTATAAATCAGAATACCGGCAGCCACCGATACATTGAGTGAACCGATGCTACCAAACAAAGGGATTTTAATCCATTCGTCACACAATGCCAAATGCCCGTAAGGCACCCCTGTATCTTCCGCTCCCATGATGATGCATGTAGGCGGAAGGTAATCTGCTTTCGTATAATCATGGTTCCCCTTTTCGGTGGCCGCCACAACCTTGAACCCACTGTTTTTCAAGAAACGTATGGTATCGCCCAAATTGTTTTCACGGCACACCGGCAATGTGTGCAAGGCACCCGCAGAAGTTTTTACCGCATCGGCATTGATGCCGGCACTGTTACGGGCAGGAATGATAATGGCATCTACTCCGGCACATTCGCATGTACGAGCTATAGCGCCGAAATTACGCACATCGGTGATTCCATCAAGCATCAGGAACAAAGGGTTCTTCCCCTGTTCAAAAAGGAAAGGCACAAGATCTTCCGTACGCTGGTATGCTACCGGCGAGACAAATGCCAGCACTCCCTGATGGTTTTTCCGCGTAATCCGGTCGATACGTTCCACAGGTACCCGCTGTACCGGGGTGGATGTCTGTCCCAGTATGGCGAACAATTCTTTTACAAGGTCGCTCCGGATATCTTTTTTGACAAGCACCTTGTTGATTTCTTTCCCTGCCTGAATGGCTTCGATAACGGCTCTTGCGCCAAATATCATTTCATATTTTTCTGTCATATTTCCACTTATTGGATTGGTTGTCGGTTTTCGAGCAATGCACGTGCATTGTTCAAAGCAGCTTCGGTCAGGGTGCTACCACTCAGCATGTGGGCGATTTCATATACCCTCTCCTCCGCATCCAGCAAGCGGATGTAGCTGTTAGTCCCCGTTTCGGTGTCCTCCTTATATACTTTGTAGTGGGTGGTTCCGCATGCTGCTATCTGAGGCAGGTGGGTGATGCTGATAACTTGCCTGTCCTGCCTACCCATGTCACGCATGATAAGTGCCATTTTCTCGGCTATCGAACCCGAAACCCCCGTGTCTATTTCATCAAAGATAATGGTCGGCAACTTTACCGCCCCGGCAATCATCGCCTTCAACGAAAGCATGACACGGGCGACCTCTCCCCCCGATGCTATGGAGGCAACGTTTTGCAACGTGCCGTTCTTGTTGGCGGAAAACAGGAATGTCACGTTGTCCATCCCATTAAAATCCGGTTCCCTGCGCTTTCCCAATTCCACGGAGAAGCGGACATTGGGCATCCCCAACGGAACCAGCAAAGCCTTCATTCGCCTTTCGATGTGTTCCGCCGCACCCTTGCGGAGTCCTGTCAGAATATCAGCCTGCCGCAATACCTCTGCATACAAGGAATCTTTCCGGACGCGAAGTCCCGCTATCCGTTCGTCGAACGAAGTGATGTCATCCAACTGCCGCCGGTATTGGTTCTCCAACCGAATTAAATCACCTACCGTAGCAACCCGATGTTTTTGCTGCAAATTATAAATAAGATTCAGGCGCCTGTTGACATAACCCAGCCGTTCCGGGTTAAAATCCACTTCCGATGCGGCTGCCGAAAGGTCGTGTGCGATATCTTTCAACTCGATGTAACAGCTGTCCAGCCGCTCCACCCATCCGGTTGCCGACGGATAAACCCGGGATATACCCTGCAATGTACACAGGCATTCTTTGACCAGTGACAGGATTCCTCCTTCCTCCTCATTGTCAATCAGGCATCCCGTTTTGTAAAGCCCTGCCTTGATGTCTTCGGCATGGCTTAACGTTTCTGCTTCCTGCTCCAAATCCGTCTGTTCATTGTCTTGCAGCCCGGCTTCTTCCAATTGCTCCAACTGGAAACGGAGATAGTCTTCATCCTGCTTGCTTTTCTCCACCAAAGCTATCAGTTCTTCCAGTTCCCGCTGCACTTCCCTGTATTGGATATATACCTGCCGGTAATCTTCCAGCTCCTTTCCGTCTTGAGCCAAGATGTCCACGACATTCAGCTGGAACCCCTCTTTGTTGAGCAACAGGTTTTGATGCTGGCTATGTATATCAATCAATTTCTCCCCCAATGCTTTCATCTGTGCCAAAGAAACAGGTGTATCATTGACAAACGACCGGCTTTTCCCGTTAACAGACACTTCCCGCCTCAAGATGCACTCTTCGGGGTCGTATTCCAAAGCCTGTTCTTCGAAAAAAGCCTCCATCCCATAAGAAACAATACGGAAACGGGCTTCTACAACACATTTGGATGCCCCGCCCTTTATGGCTTTTACATCGGCACGTTGCCCCAACAGCAATCCGATGGCACCCAGAATAATGGATTTGCCGGCACCGGTTTCTCCCGTAATGACCGAAAATCCGGGCATGAAACCAATGTCCAATTTGTCAATCAGGGCATAATTTTGTATGTGGATGGATTGTAACATACGCTTGTTTCACCTTGTATTAAAGAAGCGCAACCAATCTGTCAATGATATCGGCAGCCACTTCCTTTTTACTTTTCAGCGGATAAGGTACTGTTTTATCCTTATCTATAATGGTAATCTTGTTGGTATCGCAATGAAAACCTGCCCCGGCATCGTTCAATGAGTTCAACACAATGAAATCAAAATTCTTCCGTTCGCGTTTCTCCCGTGCATGTGCCACTTCGTCATCCGTTTCCAACGCAAACCCTACCAACCGCTGATGCGGCTGTTTCATCTTCCCCAATGCAGCAGCGATGTCACGTGTCGGCTTCAACCGGATATTCCAATCGTCTCTGTCCCGTTTGACTTTGGCGGCGGATACTGTTTCGGGGGTGAAATCGGCAACTGCCGCACAGAGGATAGCGGCATCCACAGAAGGATAAAGCCCGGTTGCAGCCTGGTACATCTGTTCCGCACTTTCCACATCAATGCGCCGGATAGCAGCATGGTGTACCTGCAAATCGACCGGACCGCTTATCAGAACCACTTCCGCCCCGCGTTCTGCACAGGCTTCTGCCAACGCGTACCCCATCTTACCAGACGAATGGTTGCCTATAAATCGTACCGGGTCAATTTTTTCGTAGGTAGGACCAGCGGTAACCAGTATCTTTTTCCCCTTCAAGCTTTGCGCCTGGGCAAAAAATGCCTCCAGCACTTCTGTTATTTTTTCCGGTTCTTCCATGCGCCCCTTCCCTACCAGATGGCTTGCCAATTCGCCCGCAGCTGGCTCGATGATATGGTTCCCATACGAGCGGAGCACCTCTATATTATGCTGCGTAGACGGATGGGCAAACATATCCAAGTCCATCGCCGGAGCTATGAAAACCGGAGCTTTCATCGACAGATAGGTTGTCACCAGCATGTTGTCGGCTATGCCGTTTGCCATTTTGCCGATAGTGGAAGCCGTTGCCGGTGCTATCAACATGGCATCCGCCCATAGCCCCAAGTCCACATGGCTGTACCACGTACCATCGCGCCGGGCAAAAAAATCACTGACGACCGGCTTCCCCGTCAGTGCCGACAAAGTGACTGGAGTAATAAATTCCTTCCCTGCCGGTGTAACCACGATCTGTACTTCCGCCCCTTTTTTCATCAATAACCGGGTCAATACTGCAGCCTTATAAGCAGCGATGCTCCCCGTTATACCCAATACAATTTTCTTGCCTTCCATGCTTTTGCTTATATGGACACGAGGCATGAAACATAACCTCCATGTCATCGCGTCTTCCCATCGGTTTATACTGTGGTAACCTTCATTTCAATAATTTGCTTTCGCGCAACTTTATTTTGGTCAATACATTCTTTGTGTTCAAAGTAAATTCACCATTCATAATCCAACTGTAATAGCCGGGATCCCGCTTCAGCACCTCCGATACAGACATGCCTTTGTATTTTCCAAAATTGAATACTTCCATGCCTTTATCGTCATACACGATCCGTCCGGCAAAGTCTACGTTCTTGTTAAAAGTGGAGTATTCAGAAAGAAAGGCAACATCATTCTGCAAGATTTCCGGATAATGGTCGAGCTGGGCCTTCAGCACTTCGTATGTGGCCCGTGTGTCCGCTTCTGCGGTATGCGCATCTTCCAAATTTTTCCCGCAATAGAATTTGTAGGCGGCCGACAAGGTACGCTGTTCGAGCTTGTGGTAAATCACCTGGACATCGATAAACTTGCGCCGGCCCAAGTCTATGTCAATACCTGCCCGCAGAAATTCTTCAACCAGCACCGGCACATCGAAACGGTTGGAGTTGAACCCGGCTATGTCGGCTCCCTCTATTGACTTCGCCAGTTCCTTCGCTATCTGTTTGAAAGTGGGACAATCCGCCACATCCTCATCGTGTATGCCGTGAATGGCAGTAGACGATTCCGGTATATGCATTTCCGGATTGACACGCATGGTCTTGCTCTCTTCGTTTCCGTTCGGATAAACCTTCAGGTAACAGATTTCCACGACACGGTCGGTATTGATATTCGTTCCCGTGGTTTCCAGGTCGAAGAACACCAACGGATTCTTTAAATTCAGTTTCATGTACAACGGATATTAGTCATTCAGCATCATCGGCATCAACAGCATCAACAGGTTTTCACCCTCACTTTGCTCCTCCGGGACTATCACCCCTGCACGTGAAGGATCCGCCAGTTCGACAATTACATTGTCAGACGGGATATTGCCCAGGATATCAATCAGGAAAGACGACTTGAAACCGATACTCATCGGGGCGCCTTCGTATTGGCATATTAAAGTTTCTTCTGCCGAAGTGGAGAAGTCGATATCCTGTGCCGAAATCTTCACCTGATTATCCGACAAGTTCAACTTTATCAGACTGCTTGCCTGTGAAGAAAATACCGAAACGCGACGCAAGGCACTGATGAACAGCATGCGGTCGATAACCGCCTTATGCGGATTTTTCTGCGGTATCACCGAATTATAATTAGGATAGCGTCCCTCTATCAGGCGGCACACCATTTGGGAGTTTTCCAGAATGAACAGAGCATTGCGGTCATCGAATCCTATCTGCACATTACCTTGCTCTTTGGCAAGCAGGTTTTTCAGCAAATTGGCAGGCTTCTTTGGTAAGATAAAGGCAGCCTTTTCCGTACCGTGTGCCGCAAAAGTCTTGCTGCGGACCAGCTTATGGCCGTCCGAAGCCACCAATGTAATATCTTCAGACGTAATGTCGAAATAAATGCCGTTCATCACCGGGCGCAGTTCGTCATCGGCAGTAGCGAAGATACAACGGTTCACCCCACAGGCAAGTACCTCTGCAGGCATATCCAGCCGCACGGAATTGTCCCCCAACTCCTGCGGTTGCGGATACTCATCGGCATTCTGCCCCACCAGGCTATATTGTCCGTTCTGGTACTGCACAGTAATTTCCAAGCTGTCCATATTGACCTGAAAATCCAACGGCTGTTCGGGAATTTCTTTCAAGGCTTCCAACAAGGTGCGCGATGATACGGCAAAGCGGCCGTCTGAATCAAATTCGTTTACTTCGACAGAAGTAGACAATGTCGTTTCACTATCAGATGCGGTCATCCGGAGTGTCCCGTCACGCAACTCAAACAGGAAACAGTCTAAGATAGGCAATGAATTTTTAGAATTGATTACACGGCTGATAGCCTGTAAATGACTGAATAAAGCTGTGCTTGAAACAATAAATTTCATGTTCGTATACCTGTTTTTTTCTATGCTTTAACAAATTATTGTATAGAGGGAATATACACGTGTACCACCTTGAACACAGCAAAAGACGGCATACTATGTATATTCATGCCAAAGTTACGAAAAGATTGCAGAAGCACCGCAAAAAGGAATCAAAAAATTAGTTTACTTCTACAGAAAAACGTAATTTCGTAGCCTCATTAATAGTAGATATATATGGAATTAGCAGGAAAAGTGATTGCCGTTCTCGACCCTAGGAGCGGTACATCGAAAAGCGGGAACGAATGGAAAGTGCAACAATACGTAATCGAAACGCACGACCAATATCCGCGCCGGATGTGTTTTGATGTATTCGGTGCCGATAAGATACAACAATTCAACATCCAAGCGGGTGAGGAACTGAATGTGTTTTTCGATATCGACGCCCATGAATGGCAGGGACGCTGGTACAACAGTATCCGCGCATGGAAAGTGGAACGGCAGAATGCGCCCCAACCCATGACACCTGAACCTCCATTCGCGCTTGCCGATGGTGCGCCGGCATCACCGGTCGACTTCACCACCCAGGACGAGAAAGACGACTTGCCGTTTTGAATTTTAAATTTAAAACAAAAGACAAAGATGAGGAACCTTTATCCGTTATGGACCGGTTCCCCATCTTTTTTAT
>CAZAUU010000005.1:0-59333 GCA_964488405.1 uncultured Phocaeicola sp. | reverse complement strand
TCTTCAACCATGTATTTTTCCTGAACTTTGGCAAATTCCTTGCAGAAATCATCCGACATACAATAAAGTTGTATAACTTTGAGCCACTAATAAACAAAAACAGTTTATATTGTTTGACCTTAGTAGTTACCCAAAACATAACCAAAATGTATTTGCACAAAGAATTAGAGACGTTGGCACGTTCGGAGATAGAAGCACTGCAGTTGGAGCGCCTGCAACAGACGTTGGCACGTTGTATGGATTCCCCTTTCTACCGCCGGCGGTTTGCCGAATGTCATTTGACTCCGGCGGACATCCGTTCGTTGGATGATTTGCAGAAGATACCCTTTACTACAAAACAGGATTTACGCGACAACTATCCATTCGGACTGGCGGCCGTACCTATGAGTGAGGTGGTGCGCTTGCACTCCTCCAGCGGGACTACGGGGACACCCACGGTGATTTTGCACACGCAGAAAGATTTGGATGAATGGGCCAATGCCGTGGCTCGCTGCCTATATATGGTGGGGTTGCGCCGCGGTGATGTTTTTCAGAATTCGTCTGGTTACGGAATGTTCACGGGCGGATTGGGATTCCAGTATGGCGCAGAGCGGTTGGGTATGCTCACGGTACCTGCCGCGGCGGGAAACACACGACGACAGATCAAGTTTATTACGGATTTCGGGACGACGGCCCTGCACGCCATCCCCAGTTATGCCAGCCGCCTGCACGAAGTGATGGAGGAGATGGGCATCGATCCGCGCCACGACACAAAGTTGCGCACGCTCATTATCGGAGCGGAACCACACTCGGAGGAACAGCGGAACAAGATAGAACAGATGCTGGGAGTCAAGGCCTACAATTCGTTCGGCATGTCGGAGATGTGCGGGCCTGGCGTGGCATTCGAGTGCCCGGAACAGAACGGCCTGCACATCTGGGAGGATTATTATATTGTGGAGATTGTGGATCCCATGACACTGGAACCTGTTCCTCCCGGAGAGGTGGGCGAACTGGTGCTGACCACCATCAACCGCGAAGCCATGCCTTTGTTGCGTTACCGCACGCGCGACCTGACCCGTTTCCTCCCAGGCGACTGTCCTTGCGGCCGCCACCACCGGAGGTTGGACCGCATGAAAGGGCGGAGCGATGACATGATGATCGTGAAAGGCGTGAACATATTCCCTATCCAGGTCGAAACGGTACTTATGCAATTTGAGGAGCTGGGGACGGACTACCTGATTACGCTGACCAACGAAGAAGCCAACGACCTGATGACAGTGGAAGTGGAGTTGAAAGCGTTTAGCGACGACTATCCCCGCCTGCAGGCGTTGACCAAAGAAATCACGCGGCAGCTGAAGGATGAAATCCTGCTTACGCCCGTGGTGAAGCTGGTGCCCAAGGGCGCTTTGCCCAAACAGGAGGGCAAGGCCGTGAGGGTGAAAGATCTGCGCAGGACGTTGATTTAAAACAAAAACCAATATCATGACAGTACATCAGATTTCTATTTTTGTGGAGAACAAGTCGGGGATGTTGTTACGCGTCCTGGAACTGTTCAAGGAGTCGCACATACAACTGATAGCCTCTACCATTTCGGATACGGTGGAGTATGGCATCTATCGTATTATCTGTTCTGAACCCAAACGGGCCTATAGGGTATTAAATGAGGCCGGCATCTCGGCCAGTGTGTCGGAAGTCTTTGCCATCACGCTGGACAACCATCCCGGACGTGCGGCTGACGCCATACGCCACATTACCGGAGCAGGCATCGGCATATCCTATCTTTACTCTTTCCTCTTGGGAGGGAAGGGCATCTTGGTGTTCCGCACGGATGATGCGGAACACACCAAGGCTGTCATCCGCGAGCAGGGAATGGCCTCGTTGGACGACGAAGCATTGCTGGCCTTGGTGTGAAGTGCAAATAAGGAAAGAGAAGAGAGCAAAAGCGCCCTTTGGGAGTGTACGATGCGCATCAGAATGTGAAGTGCATCGTACACGTACACCGTATTCCACTTCTTCTGTACACTGGGATTTTCGCGGTAGTTCAGACGCCACACATAGTCGATGCGCAGGAACTTGAAAATATTCTCAACGCCTGCACTGGCTTCCAAGTAAGAGGCACCTCCCAGTTTGTAGAAGCTGTCGGGGAACACGTACAATCCTTCCCACAGCCTGGCTGGGTCGTTCTTTGATGTCAGATGCCCCCATAGGCCGCGGAAGCAGAACACTTCCCTCCATTTCAGTTTCTTGATGAACGGCAGGCGATTCAGCAGAGGTATTTGGCTGTCCAACCGTTGGCTCATGTTTGTGGTAATAGTTTTAGCAGTCAGTTATCTTGCCGTAATCTTATGGGCTATATGCAAAAAATAGAATGCGCATGTGTAGGAATCCTATAAAAACAGTAAGAGCCTGTTTAAATTTTATTCAGTAGCATCCTTATAGCAGTTTGACCATTTTCACGGAAAAGAAGAAACACTCTTCAAATTTTAAACTCAGTATTTGCAACCGATTATTACTCAATATTTTGCAAGTAATAAGTCAGAAATATGGTCGTAATCTTTAATGGTACATTCTGAAAGGCGGAGATTTAACGCTTTTATTGATTCCTGTCTTTATCACTTTCTTGTAAGTTTTTTATAAAATCAGCCCTACAGGTATCTGTAGCGATGATTTTGAGAGTGATTTGGGTGACGCAGAGAAAATCTGTATCTTCGTGCTATGTTTGTAGGAAAAAGAACCGCTCAGGCTCAACCGGCATTGTCGTTGCCGACAAGAGTTCCGGCACGTTCACGGAAAAACAATGAAACGCACCTAAAAAAGTCCCGGCAAAACCAGTTTCCCGGACTTTTTTCATTTACTTCACCCGGTTGTCCTATTCTGTTTCCAGGATCCGGAGCATCTCGAGCGCATACCTTTTACCCAATTCGCGGTAACCCGCAGCGCTGAAATGCAGCCGGTCTGCCACAGCCTCACATCCTTCCGAGGATATGACATGCGCAGTGGGAATCGTTTCCGGCAATTTCCGGATGACCGGATTCATGGAGGCACAAGCCCCTCCCTCGCCTTCCGACACAAGTTCGCCGGCCAGCAGAGGCAACGAACCGGGTTCCAACCCAAGATCTGAAAGAATGCTGTCGTATACCTTCTTTACTTTCGAGGGCCACTCCGGGTCCCCCGTATTGGACTCTCCCTGATGAAACAGGATGCCTTTTATCACCCCGCAACGGGAAGCCTGCCTTGCCAGTTCAACCAGTCTTGCATAAGGATTTCCATCATACTCGGCCACCATGTTCTTCATCCAGCCCGGCGATGTCTCCACGTACGAAGTATAATTGTCCTCATCAAACAATTCAATCTTACAACCTCCCACCGCCACATTAATCACACCTACCTGCACCTCCGGAGGAAGGTTGTCCACCATCGTGCGGCCGAAATAGTCTGCCGGAGATAAACCGGTGCCACACCTTGCCAGGGGAGGAACAGCCGTGTACCACTCCCCTTTTTCCCGTCCCAAATCCGGACAATCTACTGCCTGAAGCACTTTAAAGCGGGGATTCACATCGACCGTGTCGCACGCTTCAATCTTCGCATTTCCTTCCATATTCGACTGCCCCAGACACAGATAAATATGGAAATTCTCATTCACCTTGCCTTCTTCCGCCTGAACCTGTGCAAAAGCTGGTCCAAAAGCCAAAGCCATCAACAACGCTAACGCTGCAACCATTTCCTTCTTTTCCATCACTCAAAAAAATTTAAATTAGTAAAACCGTTAATTAGTACAGACGCAAAGCCTGAGCCTGTCAAAAAAGGCCTGAATCCAATCCGGCACTTACTCCAGTTCCAGCCCCTCGATCACGATGGGGCTGCCTCCCACCGACCAGAACCCGATGATGTAGAGGTGCGAAGGGTCGAGTTCGTTGCCGTTGGCATCGTGCATGTCGTGCAAGTCCACTGTCACGGTACGTGTGCTGCCAAAGTCGTACATGGCAGGGTCGGACCAATAGTCGTTCTTGTCAAACAGGCGGAACGACACACTGCCGGTGTTGTCGTTGCCCAGCGTCACCGTCAGGGTACTGTAGGCAGACAAATCCAGCCCGTCGGCATACTGCCAGCCGCCGAAACCATACATGCCCGTCACAAGAGTACGCGTAGCCTCGTCAAACGTACCCTCCTCCCATATACTCGGATTAAACATATCCCCCGTCAGCGGGAAAGGTGTAATCACGTTCACGGTCAGCACCAGCACCTGCTCCACGCCCTGCTCCGAAGTATAGCTCACGCTCACCTCCGCAGTGCCTTCCTTCAGCGCACGCATCTTGCCCGATGCCTCCACCGTCAACACGTCCGGAAGGCTGCTCTCAAAGGTAGCCTCCGTGGTCACCAGGCGGGTAGTGCCGTCGGCATACAGCGCATTCACCACTGCATACCGGCTGTCACCCATGCGGATGTCCAGCTCGTCCCCCTCGATGCCCGTCAGCGAAAGCCCCGTCAGCTCCCCTTCAGCGGGTGCCTCGCCCGCATACTCCTTCAGCCAGTGGTACACCGGCCAGGGACAAGCCTCCGGATCGTTCAGGAAGGTATAGTTGCCCTCTGTACCTGGCTCATCCACAAAGTCTATCAGCAGGTGAGTGCTTGTAAAAATCATCCAGCTCACGTTGCCCGTGTTGTCTGCGATGTACTTGAAGTTCGCGCCGAAACCCGATCCGCCGGCCACCCCTGTAAAGCTCTTGCCCCACGAGGCGTCATACTTCGCCGGCGCCCAGTCCATCTCCGTCACCATGATGGGGGCAATCTCGGCTGCCGGCATAACCTGTGCATCCCATCCGCGCTGGAACGACTCATAACCGCCGCCCATGCTGCCTCCCAGCTCGCTGCTGGCTTCCTCCGCGTCACTGCCATACCAGCCGGGATAGACATGCACGGCGTAACCGATGTTATCGCCCTGGATAGGATAAGCGGCATAGCCGCTGTATTGCGACTGATAGCCCAATCCCGGCACCCAGATGATGTTGTCCGCCCCGTTGTCGCGAATCACGTCCACCACACTCTGGAAAAACAGGGACAGGCTCTCGAACTGCGGCATTGTGGAACTGCCCACCGAGCCGTCTGTTCCCACAATGTTGATAGGCTCGTTTGCTAGTTCAAACATCACGCCCCAGTTGCCTTTCAGCTTGGAATGATTGGACACAATGCTCCACACCTCCTTCAGGAAAACGTTGTAGTCATCGTCCACAGCTATCTGGTCCGGACAGACTCCGGGCGGACGCAACACCACATACAGCCCCTTGCCATGGGCATATTCCACCATGGGGACAAACACCTCGTCCAGGTACTTGCGGAAACGGGTGGCGGAAAAACGTTCGTGCCCTTCGTAGCGCACAGATTCCTGGTCGGGGTCGTCGCTCCAATAAGGGTCCATGTGCATACGTATGAAGTCCATGCGCCAGCCTGCCTGCAACATGCCGTCTATCTGCTCCTGGTTCCATGCCAGGCAGCCGTCCACGTCATAGTTGTCCCACCCGTACTGGTTGAAGTAGGGACTGAAAGTCATGCCATAGCCGTGGAGGTTTACCACCTCGCCTGCCTCGTTGCGCAGATAGCGTCCCGCCACGTACAGCCGGGGCATGGTCTGCACCAGCGTCTCGTCGGAAACGGAATCACTGGGTTCTTCCGTTGTCTGGTCTTCAGGCTGTTGCACCACAGGGTCGTCCGAACAGCCTGCTACAAACAGGGCACCTGCCAGTATCCACAAACATATCAATAAAGGTCTTTTCATCATTTCATGTCTTTAAATTAAAGTGATTATTTCTTCCGATAAACATATCAAAAAGTAACTTTCAGTTCGTGTCCCTCATACACGACCGATTTCTCGGACACTTCCGCATCCCCGTTTGAAGACGGAGCCACCTTCACAATTTTCAGTTTCCGGACAGACTCCATTCCATCGTACCTGCCCGCCCGTTCGCCAATAACCAAAGTAGAGTCTTCCTCACTCCATGTCAAACGAATGGATGAACAGGCTCCCTTTTCGTACTCACAGTCTGTCCCATTATCCTCATACAGCCGGCAAGCACCATCTGCTCCGGCATAAACACGAATCTCCCATTCCGATTGCAAGGCAGTCCTTGCATCTTCCGCATCGCCGGAAGCCAAAGGCAGAATCGTTCCCGACTTGACGAATACAGGGATGTAATCCGGGGAAACCGGGGTTTGAATCCACCCCGGAGAGAAGTGCCGATTGTCATAAAAATCATACCATCCACCCCGGACGGAAGGCAAATACGTCTTCCAAGCGGCAACCCCTTCTTCCACGACAGGAGAAACCAGCATGGAGCGGCCGAACATATACTGATACTTCAAGGACAATGCCAAAGTGTCCTGCGGAAAATCCATGACCAAAGGACGCAGCATCGTACCATTTTCGAATGAAACCCATGCAGCCTCCGAATAGATATAGGGCAGAAGACGATAACGCAACGCCAACGATTTACGCGCCATTTCCATCACTTTATCCCCATAGTTCCAGAATTCCGTATCCGTCATGTACCCATGCACACGCATCAAAGGCAGGAAGACCGAAGTCTGGAGCCACCTGGAAAACCGTTCATGATAAGACGTGTCGGTATACTGTGCATCTCCCGGACGGAAGAAGCCTCCGGCATCGTACGTCCACCATGGCAGGCCGCAGACAGAAAACCCGAGCCCGGCCACAATCTGACGCCGGAACGTATCCCAGTCATTCCCGACATCTCCCGACCAGGCAGCCACCCCATACCGCTGGATACCCGGGAACCCGCTACGCGTAAGCAAAAGTGTTCTCGGGGCATCCACCCTGTCGGCATAAAAGCTTCGTAAACCTTCGTACACGGTCTTGTTGACCAAAAGCGGATACACATTACGGAACACCTCTCCGGGATAACTTGCGTGTTTTACCCGCCGCCCCGCCAAATCGTCATTCTCCGGTTCGGTCGCATCCAGCCACCAGGCATCTATGCCTGTCGGGATGAGCAGGCTGTCCCGAAAGTTCTGCCAGTAAAAAGAAGCCGCCTCCGGATTGAAGAAATCAACCCAGGAAGTGCCCGGGATATAATACGATTTCCCTGCCATCCGTTCTCCCAGCACCGAATTCAGGTCTATCTTCGACCAGACCGACAGCATCAGCCTCATATCCATCCGGTGAAGGCTGTCCGTCATTTCACGGGGAGAAGGATAATCCGCCTCATCAAAGCGCATGGCATTCCAGCCATATTTCCCCCAATACTGCCAGTCCTGCACCATCACATCGACCGGCAATTTTTCTTCCCGGAACCTGGATGCAGTTTCCAATAGTTCCTGCTGGGAATGGAAACGCTCCCGGCAATGAATGTATCCCAAAGCCCACACAGGCAACATCGGCACCTTGCCTGTCACTTCCCGGTAGGAAGCAACCACCTTATCGGCTGTTCCGGCAAAGAAGGTATAGTCGACCCCGTTGGAAACCGGAGAACGGAAAGTCGTTGTATTGTCCACTTTCCGGAAATACAGTTTAGGGGCATCCTCCTTCGCCAGCTCTGCCCTCAAACTATGTTCCCCCGCTTTCAAGTCAACCAGCACGGAAACCGTAGGCGGCAGCCACAAATTATCCATGTCTACCACCGTACGTCCGTCGATTGACAGGTTATGCCTGCGGGCCATACCTCTTCCCACGTCCAGCATCAGGGCATATTGCCCGTCAGACTCCACTTTCAGACTCCCTGCGAACACATTGCTTTCACGCACTTCTTCCTTGCCTCCTTCGGCAGAAGTCACATTCACGGCTACCTTATCACCCGAAACGCCAGTTTCCCGGAGTGCAACCACCGAAGACGCCGGGTTGAAGTCCGTCAGCCCGTAATTGTTCCACAAAAGCCCGTACCCCTTGTTCGACATGACGAAAGGGATGGCAATCTGCGTATTGACCTGGGTCAGCCTCCGCGTCAACCCTCGCACATTCAAATACCCATCCTGAAACTGCCCCAGCCCATAAAGATATTCATCGGGGGAAGAATAGAAAACCTGTGTGGAAACATACGTTTCTTCCCCCTGCACAGAAGAAAGCTGAATCCGGCTTTCTTCTTCTTCCAATATTTTCTTCCCATCCGGAGAGAGGAAAGAAATCCGCCCGTCGGATGCAGACACCCTTACCTTCAAGTTCTTCAGCGACAAGACATAACCGTCTTTTTCCTCACTGAGCGTATAAGCCGGAGCCTCTACCGGGGAATATACCAGTTCCGGAAGTTCATGTCCCCCTCCCATGCAGCGGACCACTCTTACAGAACTGCCGATCAGCGGAATAAGCTTCAACCGAGTATCCGCCCGACGGAAGACTACCTCACCAGCCTCTTCCCTTTCCAACGCCCATTCCTGCGCCCCGCAAGCAGGCGAGAGGCGGGGAACATTCCTTGCCGGACTTTCCCCCATCCACCATATACAAGCGAAAAAGAACAATAAACAAACCCTTTTCATACTCCGTGACTTCATCAATAATTCAACTTCCAATAATCAAAATAGGCCAAGTCCTTCGGGGCTTCTCCCTTAAATACAAAATACAGGTCGTGCACTCCGGTCACCTGCGGTATCTGTTCTTCCACAATCCGCCAGCGGTCGCTCCCACCCGTCCGCGGCACCTTGACCTTTGCCAACACCTTGCCATCCAGCCCGTCAAGACGCACCTCCATCGTAATCTCGGCATTGTGAGTCGTAGACAAACGGGCTGAGAAACGGGACGGGGCTTTTTCTCCGAAATCGACCGACCGGACTTTTGTATAAGCCCCGTCTGCCAAAGCCGTGACAAAGACCCCTACTTGGGGATTGCAGTCACTCTTCACCTGTTCGGACCATGCCATGGTTTCCGCTTCCACTTTCCGGTACGGGCAAAGCGGCTTCAAACTGTTCGCCACACCTTCTTTCACCATTTTCACACACGGGATTTTCCCGTCTGCCAGGAAATCAAGTTCTCTGACACAGACAGAACGGGTAAACCCGCTTCCCCCCGGAAGCGAAGCATCATGGTAGAACAGGTAGGTCCTCCCCCTGAAATCGGCAATACCCGGGTGGTTGGTAAAACTCCCTCCTTCGGCGGCCATCAAGGTACCTCCGTAATTCCACGGACCTTCCGGGCTTTCAGACGTAGCATAAGCCAGGTGTTCAGGCAACGGGCCTCCTGCATAGAAAAGGTAGTACATCCCCTCGCGCTTATACAGCCACGGACCCTCTTCGTACAAGGTAGGACGCTGCGGGTCTCCCTCCCTGAGCCCAAAAGCTTCCGGCGTCATCGGCACCGCATGTATCCCCCCTTCATAAGATATCATGTCCTCGTTCAGTTTCACGTAATAGCAGTTGGGGTTCCCCCAATACAGGTAAGCCTGTCCGTCGTTGTCAATAAACACGGTGGGGTCAATGTTCCCGTACTCCGCCCGTACAAGAGGCGTCCCGAGCGGATCATAAAAAGGTCCGTAAGGACTGTCCGCCACGGCCACTCCGATGGCTGTTTCCCCCTTGAGGTCTGTCACGGGGACATACATGTAAAATTTCCCGTCGCGCTCGATGCACTGGGCAGCCCACGCGTCTCCGCCCGCCCACACAAACGTCTTGAACGACAAAGGTACGGGATGTTCCGTCCAGTTCACCATATCGTCCGTAGAATAGAGTTTCCAGTCATTCATGGTGAACCAGGTAGACCCCTCTTCATCGTGACTTGTATAAAGATACAACCGGTCATTGTACACCATCGGTGCCGGATCCGCCGTATAAGATGTCTGGACAATGGGGTTTTGTGCATTCACCGCCAAGCCGGAAAACAAAGCCGCTCCTATTGCCAGGCACCGCCACCAGTTCTCCCCATACCGCATATACCTCTTGAAAATCATCTTACTCATAACCTCACACTGATTTTTTTACCATTATAACTGACTGTTTTTTCTTTTCCGTCTGCCGTCTTCAAGACGAATGTCCGCTCGACGGGCATCCCCTGGAATTCACCCTTCCTGCTTTCGACCGTAAAGGAACGTTTTTTATCGTCCCATTTCATCCATATTTCCGAATAAGCCCCCTTCTCGTAATTGTAATTGTCAAATTCATCTTCATACAGACAGAAAGAGCCATCTGCACCAGGGAAAACATGGATGTCAAGCTGTTGCCATGACTTCTGCCGGGCATACTGCACATCCGGCCCTATGGGAAGAATACTCCCCGCCTTTACATACAAAGGCATCACATCGAGAGGGACCTCTTTCTGCACGGATGTACCTCCTGCCAATTTCTCCCCAGTCCAGTAATCATACCAGTCCACCCCTTGCGGCAAATAAACTTCTACAGACTTCACCGACGAAAAATCAGGGACACGCTCATCTCCCTGCATCCTGGTGTACATCGGGTCTGTTACGGGTTTCACCAGGATAGACTTTCCGAACATGTATTCACCGTCCATGTCCCACACCTTCCTGTCTTTCGGGAAATCCATTACCAATGCCCGCAAGAAAGTGGACTGGCGTGAAGTAACCTCCCATGAAAGAGAATAGATGTAAGGCAGCAGGGAATAACGAAGGCGGATAAACTTGGCGATGGCATCATAATAAGGTTCTCCTTCCTTCCCGAACTGATAAATCTCACGGGGTGCATCAGCTCCATGCGAACGCATCATCGGACAGAAGGCACCAAACTGCAACCATCTTACGTACAGCTCCTTATAATCCGGGTCAGCCAGTTTCTTCGGATACCTGCCCAAGAAGAAACCGCCAATGTCCGTATTCCAGTTCGGAATGGCGCAAAGAGAAAAATTCAGCCCCGCCGGAATCTGCCGTTTGAAATCGTCCCATGTACCCTGGATGTCACCAGTCCATGTGTTTGCCCCATACCGTTGCTGCCCGGCAAAAGCCGAACGGGTCAGGATAAACACGCGTTTATCCGAAGAGGCCTTCCGCTGGTGGTCATACACCCCTCCGACCGACATCAACGGATACGCATTGCGCACCTTCCGGAAACTTCCCAAGAACGTTTTCTCGTCCAAATCGGTATCCTTGAAATTGAGATGGTCCGGCTCCGTAGAGTCCATCCACCAGCCATCCATTCCCAATGAAAACAATCCTTTGTCCACATACTCCCAATAGATGTCACGGGCTTTCGGATGATAGGCGTCATAGACCCGCACCCCCGACAAGTAATCTTCCCGCGGAGGCCACAAATCAGGTCCTGCCAAAGGCCAGGTCTGGAAATTGAGAAGCATCCCCTGTTCTTCCAGTTCCTTATACGGTTTTGTCATCGGGCCAAAAGAAGACCAGATGGAAACAATTGCCTTGGCATTCATGCCGTGGATGTCGTCCATCATCTTTTGAGGATTCCAGAACTCCCCGTTCAGGAACTCCATGGCATTCCACAGATAATTTCCTCCCCAATACTGCCAGTCCTGAATGATACCATCAAGCGGGACCTGCAGTTCACGATACTTCCTGACGACCCCGACAATCTCATCCTGGCTTTTATACCTTTCCCGGCTTTGCCAGAAACCATAGGTCCAGAGAGGGAACATCGGGACCTGCCCTGTCAGTTCGCGCATGTTGGCTATCACGCCGTCGGCATTTCCTCCCGTCATAAAATAATAATCAATAAATTCTCCCACTTCCGATTCGAACGAAGTAAGTTTCTCATTATCCACAAACCAGGTGGGAGAATAATTGTCCCAAAACACGCCATAGCCTTTTACGGACTGGAAAAAGGTCACCACATCCTCCACATTTCCCTGGATAAGATACTTCTCCTGGTTCCGCTGGCTGAGTTTTCCATTCTGCAGCTGCCCCAACCCGTAAACAGGTTCGTCCCTGTCCAGCTTAAACGCCTGTTTGATGCGGTAATCTCCCACATTTACTCCATCCTTGTATTGCACCAACAAAGGCTTTTCCTGTTCTTCCAGCAAACCGGTTCCGTTCCTGCTTTGAAAAGACACATTCCCGGTTTCCTTGTCCAGCAGCACAATCATGTCCGACGACTTGACCATATACTTCCCGCCAGCTTCCTTATAAGAAAGTTTGCATTCCCGGGGAAGCAGTACCACTGAAAGGTTGTTGCGTTCCGGTATTGTACCGGAAGAGGAAGGGTATTTCACCACCCGGACTATTCCGGGAGTATAAAACACGATTTCAGTCACCAGCTTATCCTCCTCCATGTCCAGTTTAATGCCGTGCGCAGTTTCGGTAACCACATTCTCCGCCAACAGTGTGCCCGAAGGCAATAAAACAGAAGCAAACGACAAAACTCCCGTCAAGATAACAGCTTTCATATTCCCACGTGATTTATCTATTTTTTTACCTATTGATTCCACACTCACTTACGTTTGAATTCCCAATAATCCAACTCAAACAAGTCTTTTTTATTCTCTCCCTCAAAACTGAGGTACAGGTCATGCACTCCGCTGACCGTATTGACATCGCAGGAATAAAGCCGGTACCCAGACGTTCCGTCTCCCGGCGGAATGTCCACGTTCCCGATGATTTTTCCATCCGGAGCATCGATGCGGATTTTCAGCCTCCCTCCATCAAGAGGCAACGCGGAAACTTCGAAACGCCGCGCCTTGTCCCGTTCAAAGTCCACCCCACGCACACAGATATATTCCCCATTATTCACATCCGCCACCGAAAGCGACTTTTCCGCATTCGGAACCGTCTTCAATCCATATCCCCACGCCATGGTTTCTGCCTCCACCCTGCGGAAAGGATTGAAAGTGCCCACCTGCTCCAGCATGGTATCCGCCCAATAGGGCACTTCCCAGATGGTTCCGTCTTCATTATAATGCATCTCGGCCACCGATACCGAACGGCGTTCATAGTGGGTATCCGTCTCCAGCTTCAACAAGTCATAATTCAAGCCAAAGACATACGACTTCCCTTTATAATCCATTATGCCGGGATGATTCCCGCGGGTCCTGACCGTAGGACGCATGATGTATCCTTCCGTCTTCCAAGGCCCTGTAGGACTGTCGCTCATGGCATACCCGATTCCTTCCGGACAACAGGTAGAAGCAAAAGCCAGATAGTAGCGCCCGTTGCGTTTATAGAACCACGGGCCTTCCTGGTAATGCTCCGGAGTTTCTTTCAGTTTCACGATATCTCCGGAATATGAAATCATGTCTTCATTCAACTTCACATAATAGCAGTTGGGATTTCCCCAATACATATATGCCTGCCCGTCCTCATCAACGAACACGGTCGGGTCGATGTCATCCCAGTGCTCCTTCTGCCAAACCAGAGGCTTCCCAAGAGGATCCTTGAACGGCCCGTAAGGACTGTCGGAAACAAGCACGCCGATGCCATTCCCGTGAATCGGACAGTACATGTAAAACTTCCCGTTGCGCTCAACCACCTGCTCGGCCCAGGCTCCATTATCACGTTCCACCCAGTCGAAGCTCTTGAGGGAAGCAACCGCCCCATGGTCGGTCCAGTTGACCATATCGGTAGAGGTATATAGCAGCCAATCATACATTTTAAACCCTTCGGCATCATCTTCATCGTGCGTCGTATAAAGAAATACCGTATCATTATATACCATCGGTGCCGGATCGGCAGTATACTTCGTTTGAATAATTGGTTGCTGGGCATTCACATCCAGGCACTCCAGCAACCCACAACTGCCACACAACAACAGAATCTTACCAATATCCATACATGTTCAAAATTCAAGTTTTACAAATCCGTTTCTTCTCACCACCTTTTATTTCTTATTTCCGGGTAATCACCACACCCCCATTCTTAGGAATGGAAAGGTCGACTACCTGTTTTTTTCCGATAACCTGTTCCTTTACGGAGCCTGCCAACTTGTCATCATCCTCATACAGGCTGACGGTCTCTCCCGCCGCAAACAACGCAGACACATCAAGCTTCAGCCTGACGGCCTCATCCTGCGCATTAACGCCCGCCACATACCATTTGCCGGCATACTTGCGCGCCATAACGATGTATTTTCCGGGATATCCGTCGATAAACTTCACCTCATCCCACGTGGCAGGCACCTTCTTCATGAAGTCCACCGCCCATGCCGGAGCATCGGCCAGGTTATTGGGTGCCAGTGCAAAATGCTGAACCGGACTTTGGAACAATACCGCAGTGGCCAAGGCAAACACATCGGATGTGACCCTCATCCGTCCTCCCGGCTCGTTTTTCGCATTATAATACCTGTTCAAAGTGCTGCCCCCAAAATCCATGCTCCCAATCGTGTTGCGTACAAACGGATGGATACACGCATTGAACGCTTCCGCATCACAACTTTCCTGGGAGAAATTCATGTTTTCACTCGCCAGCACAGCTTCACTGGATGCATAGTTAGGATACATACGTTCCCATCCGCGCGGGATGGTACACCCATGAAAAATCACTAAGAGTCCATAGTCATTCGCGTCAGCCAGAATATCTTCGTAGAGCTGCATGGCGACCTGTTTGTCACTGCCTATGAAATCCACCTTGATGCCCTTGATGCCGATGCGCTGCATCCATTTCATTTCTTTCCGGCGTTCGATAATATTACTCATCTTGCCACGCGGACCCTGAGGCGCGTCATTCCAGTATCCGTTGGAGTTATACCACAAATACAGCCCTACATTTTTCTGTCCGGCATACGCTGCAAGTTCTTCCAGCTTGTCATAGCCCAACCGCGTATCCCAAAGTGCGTCTACCAGCACCGTACGGTAGCCCATAGCCGCACAAAAGTCCACGTACCGCTTCTGGTCGTCCATGTTCATGCTGGCATCTCCGGCAATAATCCAGCTCCACGTACCACAACCATATTCCGTGGCATAATCTTTCAACGGTTCATACAACGGCTCCACCACATCGAAGGGCACTGTAGTCTCTACAATGGGAGCCAGCGTAGACCCCACGGTAATGGTACGCCAGGGAGTCTTGCCCGGCAATGCGATTCCCGGAGAGGTGGTCCCATTCCCGTTATATTCACCTTCCTGCGGGAAACCAATCGTATAAAGCCCGCCTTCATGCCCCATCAGGCGACTGCCACAATAACGACTGTCCACCCCTGTTTCGGAAATCAAAATCCAGCCTTTGTCCGAATTCTTAAACAAGCAAGGGAATGTATATCCTTCTCCCCAGCCGTTCTTCCCCATCGCATCATCTACCGTATACGGAGTTTCATAACTGGGGGTAGTCCTGGCAAAACCTCCCATCGGCCTGCTTTGCGGACAGAGGAAAGTAGTAGTCCCTTCCGGCAGTGCAAACCCCGTAGCCTCCAGCTGTACGACGCAGCACAACGCATCCTTGCCGGGATACACCGTATACCTGAAAGCCACATCGTTGTTGCTTACCCGGAATTCCACATCGAAAACCGTCTTACCCTCTTTCACAAACGGGATGACAACCGATTCCGCAGCATATTCCACCTTACTTTTCTTAATGTTCGGCAACCGGTAGTTTTTCCGGACAGTTGCCTCCCTGACTTCACTCCCCAATGACAAAGAAGACGTAAAATCACCTATATCGGTCTTCATGCCCAACGGGGACTTCCCGATAAAAACCACTCCGTCATAGAACACCCGATAGGAAGGTATCCCGCCTTCGTCCGAGACCACCACCTTCAAGCGCCCGTCAGGGCTTGACACATCTTTTTCACTTGCATATAAACCTGTTATACACATCATTGCCGCAAAGGACGATAACAATACACGTTTTATCACAGACATTAGTTTCATAGACATCAATTTTATCGAACACTTACATGCCACGTTTATAGTCAAAGAAGTCAATATCCACAAAACCTCCCAGACTTTTCGTCGCATAATTAAACAAGGCAAACTTGGTTCCCATAAAGAAACGGCGATAATCGAAAATCATTTTAAAATCAGTCCCGATTTTCTTCCAGTTCTCGTTATCGTAACTATAATAGAAGGAAGCAATGTCCTTATTCAACCTGAAATTTCCGTCAAGGCGAAGGTATACCACATCCGATGTCAAACCAACTGTCTGAATCTCGTTCCGGTCGATGCCCGTCACAGCCTTGTTCGTTTCATCCAGACTGACACTTTCCGTTTTCATCGTCAGGTATTTCCGGTTTCCTTCACAGGTCACTGCCAAGATGCCGGCATCCCCATTAAAGGCACTCAGCCCTGCCACATCCCCATCCTTCATGCCCGAAAGGTCCATACAAACCGTCCCCGAGCATTCCGGCCCTTCCATGCGCTGGGTGAGCGTATTGGGAGCCACAAACAAATTGTCAACCACCCGTCCGGTCTTCAACCGCAAATACCCCTTACGCTCGTCCAATGACCAGCATTCATTCATCGGATTGTGATTCCATTGCCAGTTCAGCTTCAGCTTGTCGCCAACAAAATCATCACTCACCACCAGCCCTTCAGAAGAATATCCCTGCACGGGCTTGGCCATCGTAGCCGGCACATGCCCGTTTTCGTCTCCCAGCATCGGCCAGCCGTCTACCCAGCGGCAAGGCATCACGGTCAAAACACGGCCTACTCCATTACGGTCCTGAAAAATAACGCCATACCAGTTTCCTTTCCCGTCATCCACAATCGTGCCTTGTGCCACGTAGGGAAATCCGGCAAACGCATCTTCCAATATCACCTTTTTCTCATAAGGTCCGGTTATCTCATCCGCCCGGTAGCACACCTGCCTGCGGTTTCCCCCCCGGGGCCATGAAATCATCAGCAGATAATACTTCCCATCGTGTTTAATAACCCTGCTACCTTCCAGCAAGGCGTTTTCCTCTTCATCCCTTTCGAATATCTTCCTGTCCACACCACCCGGCATGACACCGCTCAAATCCGGTTTCAGTTCCCGCAACTGTCCGGACCCGTAAAAGACATAAACTTTCCCGTCATCGTCAAAAAACAAAGACGCATCGTGGAAATGAGGGATACGCGACAGCAGCGTCCATCCCTTTTTCGGGTCGGAAGTAGAATATACATATCCCTTGTAAGGGGTGTCATTCGGTGAAAAATAGGCATAATACGTCCCGTCATGGTAACGCAGGGAAGTCGCCCACTGCCCGCGTCCATAAACGGTTCCTCCCTCCAGGCCATAATCCGGTTTGTCATCCAGCCGGTCGTACAGATAGCTGACAATCTCCCAGTTTACCAAATCCTTCGAGTGCATGACGGGCGCACCAGGGACCAGATGCATGGTCGTACTCACCATATAAAAGTCATCGCCCACACGTATGACATCCGGGTCGGGGACATCCGCCCAAAATACAGGATTGGAAAAAGTACCATCCCCGTTATCACTGCTCTGGGCACCGGCCGAACCGCCCCACATGGCTCCCATAGCCATCAACAGACAAGCCAACAAAAAGTGTGTTTTCATGATTATCATAATAATTTATACAAAGATATCCGCATGCCCATAATTTACAAGAATTTACGTTACCAATACTTTTGTTCATGTTACATGCCGGACATATTATATCCACAAAGCATACATTTCATACATTATATGCCCATATTACATTTCAATTATATCCAAGTAATTATACAAATCTCTTATTCCCATCCCTGTTACTTGCAAAGTATGGGAATAAGAGAATACCTGACATATACAGAACCAGGAACCTGACTATTCTTCCTGACTCAGATCTTCAGACGGTTCAACTACAACCGTTCCGGCAAGGCCATTGGCAAACCCTGCGTAAGTAGGCTTACGCTTATAACTGCTGTCCCACAAACCTACAGGTTCTCCCGCTCTCCAGCCAGAATCAGAAGGACTATCAGTAGCACACCACTGCGTAATTCCGTATTGTTGCGCTACCGGAATAATTTCAAAATATTTGCCGATAATGAACTGATAGAACTCTGCCATCTTCAGCTGCTGCTCATACGTGACTTCTTCAGTCTTCATACCGGTACCGAACGCTACCTCGACAATACCCATATCCAGTTCTGAAATCTTAATCAGCTTACCGCTCGCCGCCAATATCTCAAACATATTGACAATTGCATCCTCCTGCGCCTTCTGGTCGGCTTCATTCAAAATATAGCTTACGTGCATCTGGGTTCCAATGCCGTCAATCTTAGTAACTCCGTCGGATTCCCATTTCCCGATCCACTCCACCAGACTCTTTACCTTCTTATTGTCATCCCACCAGGACTCCAGGTTAAAGTCGTTGATAAACAATTTCAACTCAGACGGGTCACCTCCGTATTCCGCAAAATACTTGCGGGCGCTTGATTCAAGCGTGCGCACATAGTCGAGATCACCCAAATAATCCGTCCAATAGAAATTGGAGGAAGGATCGCCGTTTTCCGACGACTGCAAATCATAAATGCCGTCACCGTCACTGTCAACGCCGGAAACCGTTTCATTCGCCAAATCCCAGGCGGTGACGTAACCGGCGGTGGCTTCCATCATGCCTCTCACCCAGTTGTCCAAAGCCCAGGTAAGGGTATCTTTCTTTTCCTCCGGAGTCAAAGACATTGTGGCCTCCGATTCCCATTTTATATCATCAAAATAATAATTATTCGCTTCCGGCAGTACGGACAAATTGAACGCAATCGTATTCATGCCGTCAGTTCCCGCCTGGTCTTCAGAAATAGTCCCCTCATACACGAACTCCTGCCATGCCGTAGAAAAAGTCGGGTTAGTAGTAAACATACTGTACCAGACATATCCACCCGGCTCATTATGCGCCTGGGTTTCACACGTTGCCGCCTTGTCCGCCCGATACTTCATACTGAAACGGTATTTTTCACCCGCCACCATCGTTTCGGGTGTTCTCACAAAAAATTGGCTGTCCCAAGTATTTGTGGGGTTATCGCCGGACTTAACGACAATAGCCCGTCCCACTCCATCAGCCCCTGTTCCTGCCGCTCCAAAAGTCGCAGCTTTAGGGCCGTCTGTAAGTTCTGTGGCGTAAAAACAAGAAGTGTCATCACTCTCACAGTCACTATTCGTAAGCATGTTGCTCCAAGAAGTGGACGATACTTCTTCATGAGTCACTTTGATCCACTCCACTTCTATTTCCCCGGCAAAATTACCCGACTGGAACAAGATAAAGCCATCGGACGTTTCTACGCCCGTAAAAGAAAGCTCCACTTCACTCCATTCAGTAGTAAAAGCGAGGTCTTTCGATGGGAAGTTGCTCCAGTCGCCGAAACAACAGGTCAAATAGCCGGCATCCGAAGCACGGATCATTACAGTAACCTTATACTCGATATCCGGGCTTGCCACCAATCCCGTAGCCACCTGATATTGATATTGCCAAAAGTCTATGACCTCTGGATTATAAATCAATAAATTGCCGTCCGAATTGATTGTGACATCTACGCCGTCCGCCTTCCAATACGGATAAAATCCAAGTACGGAATAAACAACTTCCAAATCGCTTATTTCCTCACTGTTGTCCGGGTCGGCCTCTATTTCCCTATCGGCAATCAATCCGTTTAAATAAGTCATATTCTGCTGCGCATGCCACCCCAAGGTATGACCGTAGATAGTAGTCCCGACAGCCCTGGCTGCCTCCACAAAACTTGACACCGTTGAAAAGTCCATTGTCCCATCATCGGCTACGACAGAAGCATATTTCATCTCATTGCCGGCAGTCATCTCATCAAAGTTGGTCGTAACGATTTCATGAACCACACCCTCCCCGACAAAATCACTTGCAGCCACAGCCAGCCCCAGTTTGAAACCGGGATTCTGGGTACGATCCACATACGATTTCAACACGTCATAATCATTCAAATATTCATACTGGGCTATGCTTGCCGGCTTTTGAACCGAGTAAGGCAATATGGCATCGTCTGCACACGACCCCACCGCCATCCCTAAGGCCAATACCGGAAGCCATTTCATATACTGTTTCATGTTTCCTTTACTTTAAGATTATTCATTATATGTGACATCAAACCATTCGGCCTTAACCTGACGGTCGCGCATAACCAACGTATCCCTGGTTGCATAGACAGTAGAACCAAATTCGACCGTATAATCCAGATACAAGACATCACGGTCTTTATTGTTGAAAGAGTTCTTTTCGCCCTTCTCTACATACGTGCCGGAACCGGATACCGTGCATCCCTGGGTGTCTGTAGAAAGTGTACATTCATTGTTGTCATTAAAAGAAAGTATCAGATTACAGGACTGGCCGCCAAGGGACAAGGAAAAGTCCGCTTCTTCCAGTGAACGGGTCGTCAATTCGCAGACCTCATCGTCTTCCACAGCCCCCGTATGGCGGACAACCGTACTGGTAGTCCCTCCCTGGGTAATCTGGTCTACACCACGGCGCAAATAAACGGCATCCCACGGATTGATGTATTTCACCGCGTACAAAATGTAATCCTTAGGCTGCACGTCCCAGTCCGATTCATTACAGCGGACCGGATTTTCGACTGCAGGCGAGCCTGAAAGAATAGAATCCGCATTTTGTACGTTTGACATCACCAAAGGAATAACATACGTCGTTTCTATGGACTTGGGATCGGCAAAAAAAGCATCTGTCAGCTGCACTTCCACACCTGCACTAATCTGTCCCTTCGGAATAATGATTTGATTGGAAGAAAGTGTATAATATTCAGCAGGCATAGGAATCACATCTTCCCCGGTGGAGAATTTCAGGTTGTCGCACAAAGAATTGACCACTTCTATATCTACCACAGGCGATGTTTTATTCTCATAGACTCCACCCATTGTAGCCTTAATCATGCATTTATGCTGGTTGTCGAGCGTGTTGTCAAACACTTCATCATTGCCCAAAACGATGGTTCGTACCGGATATTGGTAAGCAAAATATACAGTAGTTGTTCCATAATCGGGGAAAGACCAATCGGAATTCTCACACGAAAACAAGGAGAGCAATGCCACCGATGAAAACAAATAAAATAGTTTTTTCATTGTTCAGTCATTAAAATTATTCAACATAAAAATTATGTCCACCCATTATTCTGTTCCAAGGCATCGAATTTCACTACCTCGCTATAAGGGATAGGACCAAACCGCATGAAATCATTGTACGTGCGATTTTCAACATCAAAAACCTGATAAGTCCCCCCACTGATGCGCATGCCCCTTGCCGGTTCATTCAAGTCCATGTTCCAACGGCGCAAATCCCAGAAACGGAAACCTTCAAAACACAATTCCAGGCGGCGTTCGTTCCGAATCAGGTCACGCATCTTGTCCTGATCGTTTTTTATACTTTCCAGGTAAGGATCATTCCCGTCTGCGTCCCCGATGCCTGCACGCTGGCGTATCGCCCTGATGACATCATAAGCGGAATAGCCATGCGAACCGGTGCCTGTAGGTCCCCAAGCTTCATTGGCGGCTTCCGCATAATTCAAATAAATTTCAGTATAGCGGACACGCGGGCTATAATGAGGCTGGCCATTGATGGTGGTTGAACTCAAATATACGTCTTCACGCAAATGTTTGCGCAAATAATATCCCGTACGAGTGGAATAACCGCTTTCACGGTTCAAGCCATCGTTGTTGGAGGTATTGTCCGCACTCGTATCAATCGTCACACTCCCAGTACCCATTACAGTACCATTCACCACAATATAGAGAGTCAGGCGCGGATCCCGGTTGGCATAAGGGTTTTGGTCGTCATATCCTGATTCTGTGGCATCAATGGGATAACCGTTGGCCATCGGGAAAGCATCCACCAGGTTCTGGGTCGGATTAACCTGCCCGCTGCCGTAAAGGCTTGGCGGAAATTGCGCCTGTTCCAATGAATAGGCCGTAGCGTCTTTCCCGTTTCTCCAAAGCATCTCCGCCGGATTGGAGCCTCCGGTCAAGGAATTGATCTCATCCTCATTCTTATACCATGTATTTCCTTGGGCATCCAGGCCTCCCACGCCGCCAATCAGATCCAGGATTTCACCATTGTAGTCAGCAGCTTCAGCCCACGTGACCTCACTACCTTCATCAAATGCCGGACTGGCAGCCAGAAGCGCAGCCTTGGCACGGAAAGCCAACGCGATGCGCCCGCTCATGCGAGAACGGAAATTGTCGCCGAACACGACATTATACTGACTGAAATTGGCCCCCTCCAAGCGGTACACCTCCGGAACTTCAGAGTCGGAAGAAATATTTTCATAATCAAGAGGCAACAAATCTTCCGCCCGCTGGACATCGTCATAAATGGCCTGGATACATTCGTCAAATGTATTACGCGGGT
This sequence comes from uncultured Phocaeicola sp., assembly GCA_964488405.1. Classification (GTDB taxonomy): domain Bacteria; phylum Bacteroidota; class Bacteroidia; order Bacteroidales; family Bacteroidaceae; genus Phocaeicola. Next base: position 37,223 of record CAZAUU010000005.1, on the reverse strand, counting down.
AATTGAAGTCTGTCGTTTCATCTTCCACCTCCTCTACAATAGGGACTCCCAACAGGCGGCCATCAGCCGTATAACCGGCATGCGCCTGCAACAGATAGAAATTAAACATCGCACGCAATCCATAAGCCTCACCCTTCAAACGGTCACAAAACATTTTATTCGTAACCGGATTTTCTACCCATGACACCTGGTCTACCTGCGACAGGAAAAGGTTGATATAATGAATGGCAGCCTTACAGGAGCTCCACTGATCCATCGGATTGTTATTCGAAGTCCACGAACCGGTGGCCATCAACAGATAGCTATTGCTGCTCTGATTGGTTACGGCATCATCGGTTGCCACATCATTAAACGACTGCGAATCGTAGGGATTACGCGTATAAGCATTGGCAAGGATTCCTTCAGAAAACAAAGGGTCTTCGAGGCCGTCTGAAATATCCTTATTATTTTCAATAGCCGGCGTAAACAAATCATCGCATCCTAGCAGCAAAAAAGCCGCGGCAAAAACTGTCAATATCTTCTTCATAAGAATCTACTTTTATGATGTTAATTTAAAAACCTATCTTGAAACCAATGTTGTAGAAACGGGTCTGGGGAGACGTCCCTATATTCAGTTCCAGTTTTTCACGTTCTTTCGAGATAGTCAGCAGGTCACTTGCATAAACATATACGGAGAAACTGTCCACGAATGAATTTCTCAACCATTGTTTAGGCAAATCATAAGTCAGCTGCAGACGGGACAAATTAAACCGGTCAGTCTTATACAACCAGAAATCAGAATTACGGTAGTTGTGATTATCCGTCTGCGTGGTCAGACGCGGATAGGTCGCTGTTTCGGCAGTTTCAGCAGTCCAGCGCCCACGTACCACTTCCGAATACTTTTTATCTCCATATACCCAATAATAATCGCTGCTCGCGAAGGCCGAAGCCCCCCAATAACCGGTACCCAACATAAAGAAAGTAAAGTCTTTCCATTTCAACGTCAGGTTCAGGCCTACAGTCCACGGGCTGCCTTGCCAACCATAGCGTTCGCCCAAATAAACCTCGTCCTTTTCATCAATAATATTGTCACCATTCTGGTCTACATATTTCAGGTCACCCGGTTTCAGTTCGCCAAAAGAAGACGTTATTCCTGAATTTTGGATTTCTTCTTCGCTGTTATAAAAACCTTCCACCTGCAATCCCCATATTCCGTCAGTAGGCGTGCCTTTGCGGTAACGGTATTGGTCTTCATACAATTCGTCTACCTTTGTATTCTCATTGGTGTAGTAAGTAGCGTTTACTCCCAGGCTGAAATCAACTTTCCCTATTTTCTTATTAAAATTCAATGCCAAGTCGAAACCTGTACGGGTACTGTTGTTATAATTCACGTAAGGGAGCAAAGTGCTTTCGGGCCAATAGGATAAGAAATAATTCGGGTAACTGTTAGAAGGTTGAACCAACATCCCCTCAAGGCTGTTTTTAAAAAACGAAGCATCAAATGCCAGCATCTTCTTCCATAATGAGCCGCGCAATCCTATACTGATTTCCTTACGTTTAATAAAAGTAAGATCCTGATTGTCGCCGCGCCGGGATTCCGTTGCCTGGCTCAGATTACCGTCTGCCCAGCCCCACCATGCACCATTGGCCTGGTCATAGCTGCTTTGATACATATAATAATCGTCAATGCCCAAATCCGTATTCAGCACTGAACCTGAAACACTCAGCATCAAATCATCCAATACCGATGAATCCTCAAGGAACTTTTCATTGCTTAAACGCCAGCCCAAGGTCAGTGAGGGGGAGAAAGCGTTGCGATTGTTTTCCGGAAGACGCGCAGAATGGATCAGGGCCCCTCCAAAACTTAAATAATATTTACCCAAATAATCGTAATCCGCCTGTAAACCCAGATTGACATTGCTGGTTTTATGGTAAACGGCGCTTTCACCTTGCTGATAGCCTGCGGCAATCAACATGGCAGAGACATTATGCTTGCCTGCAAATTTGTTTTTATAATTCAGCTGGGCAGAAAAAGCCATGGTCTGACGGTACCAGCTATTGGCAACATACAGGACACCGTCATGCACATCGTCACCATATTTCGTCAGACCTACAATCAGGTCTTCGCCATTGATATCAACCCACTCCGCCTCGTAAGTCGCGTACGTATCGGCATAATAACGGTTGTACGTAGTGGCATAATCGATTGCAAAACGTGTCTGGAACGAGAGGCCCTTCAAAAGCATGGAAAGATCCACATCCACTCCCATGTCAAACTGGTATTGGCGGCTTGTATAAGTATTAACACCTGCCGCATAAAGGTTTGCTATTTCATTGGTCTGATCTATCTGCGTACCCCCCAGCAGGTATTTTCCGTCAATCAGGTAACGGCTATTGTCCACCAGATTCCAGGCATCAGTATTATTCTCCATGATATAGTCGACAGGAATCAGCGGAGAAATACGATTCGGCCTCAACAAAGCAGCTGCTCCCCAAAAGTCACCACGCGCACTGCGCCCATCATAGAAAGTAGCATTGGAATTCACATACGTCTTCACGTACTGACCCAGATCGACATCAATGTTTCCCCGTACGCTCAGGCGGGTAGTACGGTCGTCTTTAGCATTGCCGACTTTCAGCAGAGACCCTGTATTATACAGATTGATATTCGTATAAAAACGTGCCCTCTCGGAACCGCCCGAAATTTCGGCCGTCACATCCGACCGGTTGTAGGTTTTCTTCAAATATTCATCTGAATAAAGGTTTACATCCGGATAACGGTACGGATTGATACCCGAACCGTGATTATAAATGTCAACATCGCTATACAGCGGGTCCATGCCGTCATTTACACGGGCTTCATTATAAAGGGTCATGTATTCTGCCGCCCCCAAGTATTTCGGATAACTTTTCGGCACATAAAAACCTGTATTGCCCCGGACGTCGATGCGGGTATCACCCGCTTTTCCACGCTTGGTCGTAATGTATATGACTCCTTTAGCCGCACGGCTGCCATAAAGTACCACAGCAGAAGCGCCTTTCATGAAGGTGATGTCCTTGATTTCGGACGGCATGACGTTATTTGCATCACGCGGCACACCATCTACCAACACCAGATAGGAATCCATTCCCCACAAACTGCTCCCATTCCAGCCGCTGACCATGTTTTCCATGCCATCCAGGCTGTATGTAAAATAACCCTTTTCCATCAGTTCCTCCACATTGACAGAAGAAACCCCTCCCAAAAGGTCGTCTTTGCTGACTTTTCTATACGCTACTTGTACCAACTCCTCTTCGGCAACCGACAGCGAATCAAAACCGGCATTCCACAAATCTGACGGAAAATCCTGAGCACCGACATACAATGAAGGAGTTGCAAGTGCTATACATAAGACAGACTTTATTCGTATGTTTTTCATTTTAATTCCTTTTTAATTAGCATTCAAAATTCCCAAGAACACTACCAACCGGGATTCTGATAAAATTCCTCATAGATATTCACATCTGAAACCTTTAAAGGCAACCAGTAATGCTTCTCAGAAAAATTACGGGTCACAATCACCTCTTCCCTGAAATTGGCGACACGACTCTGGGTAGGATCTTCCTCATCCAGCGTTACACGTTCAAACTCCTGAGACGTCTTAATCGTATAAGGATACTCCGTCAACAATAACCAGCGGCGCAAGTCATTGAAACGATGCCCTTCATACGCCAATTCCACAGCACGTTCACGCCGCAGTTCACCCATAAATCCATCCAACGAACCGGTGTATTTACCAGCCACATCGCCCACTCCGGCACGTGCGCGGATCCGATTTACAGCATCAACCGCAGTCAAGGTGCAACCTTCGCCCGTAGCAGACGGGCTTCCATAACCGTTGGCCACTGATTCGGCATACATCAAATAAATATCCGACAAGCGCATCCAACTTACCTGAATGGTCAAAGCATCACCGTAATCGCGCAGACCTTCATCAAATCCATTCACCTCAAGCGGAGTAAACTTGTGCAGCACGTAACCGGTACGGCTTTCATTCGTTACATCACGATAGTTTCCGCCGGTATAAAGGTTTGCAAATTGAATTTGTCCTTCTAACTGATCTGTGGTAAACCTGGCCGTATTTTGAATCACCTGCAACCCGTCATAAGTAATATCGGCATAGAAACGGGGGTCGCGATCACGCCAGGGGTATTCCGGGTCAAACTGGGAATCCGGGTCGTCCAACGGAAGCCCGTTTGCCATACCGTAATAATTCACATAATTGGCTGTCGGCGAGAATAAGACACCTTGTGTTTCATTTGCCAAAGTAGAAGGCACGTATTGAGGGCCCAAACACCAGCCCGACCCCATCCACCAGTCATACATAGGTGTCTGGAAAAGAGCTTCGGTAGAACCCGGATTCATGCTGTTCTGCTTAAACGAATAGAATATATCCGAGTAATTTTCAAAGCTGACCAGTGCATATTGGGTTTGTCCCCCCTCTACCAGATTCAACAATTCCGAAAACGCGTCAGCAGCCTTCTTGCAGTAATCGGCATTATAATCCCTCACATTCTGAGACTCGTAATTCATCAACGGGCTGCCGGCCCACAAATAGTTTTTACCCAAATAGCCCAACGCCATGATCTTATTGATACGCTGTTGGTTGTTCCCGTATGTAGGCCTACCGGTAGTAGTGTCATCCCAGTCGATGGGCAACAGATCTGCCGCACGACGAAAATCTTCACCGGCATAATCGGCACATTCCTGATAGCTCAGACGCGGATTGCGCAATGGTTCAGAAGAAGACAGTACAGAATTAATATAGGGTAAACCCCCGAAATACTGCATCAGCTGAAAATGGAACCAACCGCGGAAGAAATAAAGCTGACCCAATATAAAGTCGCGCTGTTCTTCGGTAGCTTCTGTCAGTTTGTCGATATTCTCAAGGCCTAAATTGCATTTACGGATACCGTACCATGCCAACGGCCATAAAGATTTCTGAAAGCGATCGGTAGAATTGGCAACCGTATTGCTACGGTCCATCCAACCGCTTTGCCAACCGTCATATTCAGACTGCCAACCCCAGAAATCCCCCATATCGACCTTATATCCCATGTGATAATCAATGCCAAAGGAAATAAGTTCATCCTCGCCCCAGTTGAATGAGTTGTTCCAGTAGCCATGCGCAAAATCCGGGATACAATAATACAATTCCTCCGTAAAACCTTGGAAGTTCTGGAAATTCTTATAGGCATCATCCGAATCCACAATACTTTCAATATCCCTGTCAAGATAATCTTCACAAGAAGTCATTCCTATACAGTATAGTGAAAGGAGTCCGCCATAGAACAATGCACGTATATTATTCCTTTTCATTTGACTCTTCATTTTATAATGTAAATTTTAAACCGAAATTAATACGCTTCACCGTAGGATAAGCACCTTGTGAAGCCCAACCGGTGCCTGCAAAATTTGACTCACGGTCATCAGGCATACGGGTCCAGACCCAAAGGTTATTGCCATTCACATAAAGTTTCAAATTGGAAAGTCCCAGGTTCTTAATCCACCCGTCAGTAAAGGTGTAAGACAATTCTATATTCTTCAAACGGATGTACGACCCGTCATAAAAATAGCGGGACCCATTATAATAACTATTGGTCGTAGACCCAAAACGCGCCATCGGCACATCAGGGTCCGGATTGTACTTGCTCCAACGTGTCCCTTCATCGTAAGCAATCAGCTGCTGCTGGTCAAAAGTGGAGAATACCACCTGGCGGGTCACATTGTTCACACCATAGAATTGGACGAAGAAACTCCATCCCTTGTAATCAAATCCCAATGAAGCACTGTACGTGTTTTGGGGAGTACTGGAATACCCGTAAGGAATCTGGTCGTAAGTGTTAATGATTCCGTCGCCGTTATAATCAAGAATATAGTAAGTCCCGGGCAATTTCTGGTCATCATTCGACTCGAATGCTGTACTCCCGTACACATCATCCATCGTTTGCGTATAACCATGGTCCACATAAGTATAAGTCTGGCCTATTGACTTGCCGGCATCTTTCTGGTAGTCAGGCAACAATTCAGGGTCATCCGCCTCAATTATTTCATTCACGGCATGAGTCATATTCATGTCAGCCCACAAATGCAGGCCATTCCTCAGGGTCTTATTGATACGCAGTTCCAATTCATAACCACGGTTTTTGACTTTACCCAAATTCACCCATGGCGCACTCAGAATCCCTCCAAAGTAAGAAGGCGTGGCACGGTCGGAACCACTGATGAGAATATCCGAACGTCTGTCCCTGAAAATTTCAATATTACCGGCAAACAAACCGTTAAAGAATGAGTAGTCAATACCAAAATTAAACTTACGTACCACTTCCCAATGAATATCCGGGTTGCCTACGGTCGTCTGACGGTAAATAGTATAAGGACTTGACACATTATACAATCCGGTCAATATGTTTCCTCCCGTTTCCCACTGGTCCATGTAAAGCCAACGGGTGCTTGTATCCCATTCGTTGCTGCTAATCTGGTCATTACCGATTTCACCGTAAGAGGCCCTCAATTTCAACATATCGAGGAACTTTAATTTTTTCATGAACTTTTCTTCACTGATCATCCAGCCAAGGGCACCGGAATTAAAGAACACGAAACGGTTTTCAGCACTAAACTTATCAGAGCCGTTATATGCACCGTTATATTCCAAGAAATATTTATCTGCATAATTATAAGTTACACGGAAAGCCCAGTCTTCACGATAAGTGGGTACAACACTGCCTTGGGCACGCTCCTGGCGGCTGAACAGCCCCATAACCCCTACAGTATGCTTATCAAATGTATTATTGTAATCAACTTGAGCAGAATAATAAAGATGGCGTTCGGTCGCACTGTCATCTACAGTACCCCCTTCGGCAACCCAGTTGACCTGTTCATAGAAATCAAAGTTATGGTTGCCCTGACTCGGGTTATAGCTGGCTGCCCCGGTTTCAGGATTGATATATTTGTACAAGGCCTGGTCGGTAGAACTTACACCCCGGTTCTGTTCATAAAACACGTTATCCCACGAAATGGAAACCTTGGCAGTCAATCCTTTTACTATGAAGTCCAATTTTTGCTCCAATGTAAAATCCGTATTCAAACGGGTAGTGGTGCGGGTGTTTTGTCCTGCCAATGCCAATTGGGCTACTGAGTTATTGGCATTGTTTACCGGGTCGTATCCCCATGTACCATCCGAATACTGGGGATAAAACACATTGGGAGGAGTGGTATACGCACTGCCCCATATCGTATATTCGTAACTGGTACGGGGCCCCTGCTTTACACCATACGAACCCGAAAGGTTGGTTTTCAGCAATGTTGTTTTGGTCAGTTGAAAGTCAAGGTTACTACGCAGATTCACACGGTTATAAGCATAAGTATTCTGATAACCGCGCCCATTGTCGTATTCCTTGAACAAGTCGCCTTCGTACTGATAGTCTATGGCCGCATAATATTTCACAAAATGTGTACCGCCACTGATGTTAACATTTACATTTTCAGAAAATGCATAATTTTTAAACATCCAGTCTACCCAGTCTATGTTAGGATAGCGTTCTGCCTCTTCCTGATTCGCAGGATAACGGTATTTATTCATCTCTTCCTGCGACATCATGTACGACCATGAATCAGGAGTCAGACCCAATTCATATTCTACCGCATCATTACGCAACTGAAACGCATCGTATGAATCGAGTTTGTTGGGTAACTTGGAGGGCATTTTCAATGTCATGCTACCGCCTGCGTTGATAGTTGCCTTGCCCTCCTTGCCACGTTTGGTCGTAATCAAAATGACGCCATTGGCACCCTTTACACCATAAACGGCAGTTGCAGAAGCATCTTTCAACACTGAAACGGATTCTACCGAGTTCACATCGATGCCCGACATCGGACGTTCAATACCATCAACCAGAATCAAAGGATTGGTATTGTTCCATGAACTTGCACCACGAATCACGATTTGCGGATCTTCTTCGCCCGGCATACCCGTGGAAGCCGTAGTTATCACACCCGGCAGATTACCTGTCAATGCAGACCCCAAGTCAGAAACCCCACCGGTACGTTCCAACACTTTAGCCGAAGTTTGCGTGATGGCACCAACAACAGATGCTTTTTTCTGTTGCCCATACCCCACAATCACCACTTCATCCAGAATCTCTGCATCTTCACGTAACACGACTACGACCATCGTCCTTCCATTGACTTCCACTTCTTGCGGGGTCATCCCCAGATAGGAAACTGTCAGGACTGAATTTCTACCGGGGACTTCAATCGTGAAATTACCATCAAAATCGGCAATTGTTCCCACATTTGTATCGCCTTTCAACACAACAGTTGCACCAATCAAGGGGTCACCGTTTTCATCAAGCACCTTTCCTTTCACAAGAATACCATTCTGCGCCATCAACGGGACGCTGCAGCACAGAAACAACAAAAAGGAAACGTGGCTTCGCATGAGAAATACCTTCTGCCAGAAAGAATCATTCTCGAGAAACTTTTGTCTTATGTTTTTCATTGATACTAAATAATTAAAAATAAAAAATTACAGTTAACTAACGGTCTCGGATTTCGCTATCCTCCATCATTTTTTGCAGTGTCCATACGCATTTTCATTTAAGATTACACAATTACAGTTCATTTAACACATCACAAAATTAACTTTCGGCTATAAAAAAGGATTACACAGCATTACGAACCACGATATACCATGTTACACAACCATTGTGTGTGTAACATTTTCTTCATTACCCGATACATTTAAGCTGTAAAACATAAAAAAACAGGAGGGTAACCCCTCCTGTTTACTATCCAATTCATTCCACATACGTTACACGGTTCAAATATACTGAAGGAATTCCCCGTCCCGTTGGAATTTGCTTTAATGTCTTTCCCCACTCAACACCAACCACCGCAGCTGCCATATTCTAATTCGAGGCTTCTTTACCAACTTCGCCAAGTCATGGTAATCCTATAGACAACCATGTCCGGTAAACCGTGGCAGCCAAAGTCCGGACATTACATTTTACGCAGTACAAAATAAGAAAACCGGTATAGCAGCTCTACCGGAAGAGGGGAAGGTCGTTGATGACAACCGCCGAAAGGTATGTCAGGGCATACACCAGGCAGGCAAAGAGGAAACATCCACGCGCAATGACCTGCCGCCTGTCTTTCCGTTCCTCGCCGGGACGGCTTATCAGGGTAATGACGGCAGTGATGAAAAGCAGCAGATGGACGATGCGGTAGACCAGGTCGCCGGTCCACGCCGTGTTACGTTGCGCCAGGACAACGATTGCCCACGCATAGATGGCCGTAAAAATGAAAAGTTTGACAGTAGTCTGCATAACAAAATAACCTGAATTTGTATCAATAAGCTTTTTCCTCCCCATGCAGGATGTTGCACACGGTCCGGTAGATGATGTAAAGGTCCAGCCCGAAGCTCCAGTGCTCGATGTACCACACATCCCCGTGTATGCGTCCCTCCATGTCCTTCAGTTCCTTGGTCTCGCCCCGGAAGCCTATCACCTGGCTCCAGCCCGTGATGCCGGGCTTTACGAAGTGGCGCACCATATACTTGTTGATCAGCCTGGAGTATTCTTCCGTATGTTTCAGCATGTGGGGCCTGGGTCCCACGACGCTCATGTCGCCCAGCAGGACGTTGATGAACTGGGGAAGTTCGTCGATGTTGGTCTTGCGCATGATGTTCCCCCACCTGGTCTTCCGCGGATCGTCTTTCGTGGCCTGCACAGTGTCCGCCTCCTCGTTCACCTTCATCGAACGGAACTTAATGCAATAAAACTCTTTTTCGTTCAAGCCACTGCGCTTCTGCCGGAAGAATACAGGACCGGGCATCGTGATTTTGGTGACAATGGCCACAACGATGAATACGAGGGGGAAGAGCGTACACAGAAAGGTCAAAGAAAACACCACATCGAACGCACGCTTCAGGCACTTGTTCTCAGGCCGGCTCAACGGTTCCGGGCGCAGGCTGAGGTAAGGGATGCTGCCCATCATGTTGAAGTAAACCTGGTTGCGCAGGTAGTTGTGCAGATTGGGCACACTGTAGAAATGCACCAGGTTGTTTTCGCAATAGTTGATAATAGGCACGATGATATTGGCACGGCGCGAAGGCAGGCAACAGAACAAGTAATGAATATCGGCATGCATCGAAAGGTACTTCGTCACCTCCTCGGGTGTCCCCAGGTAAGCACATTTCTCCGGCATTTCGGGGTTCGGTCTGTCATCAAAATAACCTGCGACGTGGTATCCTGTCGCCAGGTCGTCCGTCAACTCGTGATACAACTCGACGTGGTTGAACGTGCTTCCCACCAAAACGACATGGCGTATGTTTTTCTTGTTCTTGCGATAACATACCACCCCGATGCGGAAAAGAATCCTGTACATGCTTATGCCCAAAAACAACGCCGAGATGTAGGCGATGTAGAACAGTGAAAAGACGTCCATGCACCAGCCGACAGTGAACAGGACGGCACTGAGCAGGAAAAAATAAAAAACATTGCGGAACACCCGCAACACAATCTGAAACATCTGTACCCTCGGGTAGTAGAGAATGACCCCGCCGCGCACGCAACACAACAGGTAGCAAAGTGAAATGAGTATCAGGAGCTGGGATAGCGGCATGTACAGAGAAACCTCTTTATGCAGGTATACCGACCAGCGGAAAAGGGCATAAAACAACACATTACATATTCCTAAATCGCCTATCAGCACGGTAGTCCGCAAAATACTGTTATAATGGGTTGGATTTTCTCCTGTCATAAAGCCTAATTGTGATTCTACAATGCAAGTTGACTGTTTCTTTTGTTTTATGCAAATGTGGCAGAAAAATTCAGTAAAATCAAATTTTAAATACCAATTTCATGCTACTTATCACAACAAATGTTAAACAGCAAAAATAATTCCCGCCTTTTTATGTTACATAACACAAAACCATTATCTTTGCATCGTGTTTTTCATGGTATTAGATTTAAGGTTAATGAAGATTGGGAGTCTGGGAAGATTCCCTTTTCTTATACCCTTCCCCGAAGAAAAACGGGTCCTGCCGCTTGCGGTATCATAATCTTTCCCTATATTTGTTTCTCGGAAACAGGGGGCGCACATGGAAATGCCGCCCGTCTTCAATGGATTTATTGTAAAAAATGGAATTATGAGTATAAATTTCCGTTTGATCGTGATGAACTTCCTGCAGTTTGCCGTGTGGGGGGCTTACCTGACATCGATGGGCACCTATCTGGCCGGAACAGGCTTAGGCAGCCGCATCGGTCTGTTTTATGCGATGCAGGGCATTGTTTCGCTGTTCATGCCTGCGATATTGGGGATTGTGGCAGACCGTTGGGTGCCTGCTCAGCGGTTGCTGGGGCTGAGCCACCTGGTGGCGGCACTGGCCATTGCCGGTGCAGGATATTACGGCATGGTTTCGGGCGGCGAAGCCTCCTTCCCCGTCTTGTTCACGCTGTATTCGGTGAGCGTGGCGTTTTATATGCCCACGCTGGCACTGGCCAATTCGGTCGCCTATACGGCACTCGAACAATGCGGGCGCGACATCATCAAGTCGTTCCCCCCCATCCGCACGTGCGGTACCATCGGGTTCATCTGTTCGATGTGGGTGGTCGACCTGCTGGGCTTCCAGTCCAGCTACAAGCAGTTTTTCGTGTGTGCCTTCTGGGGACTCTTGCTGGCTGCCTACGCCAATACCCTGCCCTCCTGCCCCACAAGCGGCGGAAAGGGTGGCAAAAAGAAGTCGCTGACCGAAGCGCTGGGGCTGAAAGCCTTCCTGCTGTTCCGCCGGCGCAAGATGGCGCTGTTCTTCCTGTTTTCGATGCTATTGGGAGTATCCCTGCAAATCACGAACGGCTTTGCCAACCCCTTCATCACGAGTTTCAGCGCCCTTCCCGAATATGCGGGCACCTTCGGGGTGCGGCATGCCAACGTGCTGATTTCCCTCTCGCAGGTGAGCGAAACATGCTGCATCCTGCTGATACCTTTCTTTTTGGGACGTTTCGGCATCAAGCGGGTGATGCTCATCGCCATGGTGGCATGGGTGCTGCGCTTCGCCCTGTTCGGGTTAGGGAATCCCGGCGGAGGGGTGTGGATGTTCATCCTTTCGATGATAGTGTACGGGGTGGCGTTCGATTTCTTCAACGTTTCGGGCTCCCTGTTTGTAGACAAGGAAACGGACGTGCATGTGCGGTCGAGCGCACAAGGGCTGTTCCTGATCATGACCAACGGCTTCGGCGCCACAATCGGCACATTAAGTGCGCAGGCGGTGGTAAACTGCTTCGTGGACTTTGGGTCCGCGTTTCCGCAGACAGAAGGATGGCGCCATGCATGGTTCATATTCGCAGCGTATGCACTGGCAGTGGCGGTACTGTTCGCCGTCATCTTCAAATATAAACATGTAAAGGAATGAAAGAAGTCGAAGTAGAAGTTCTGGCAATATCGGCCGTCCTGAAGCCCTCCGATTCGTTCGCTTTGGTGCTGGAAGAAGTGGGAGGCAAACAACGGAAACTGGCATTGATAATAGGTGTGGCAGAAGCGCAGAGCATAAAAATGGGGAAACTGGCCTATACCCCGCCCCGCCCGTTCACGCACGACCTGATGCTGGACGTGATGGAATACGGAGGCATGGAGTGCGTGAAAGGGGTAATCTACAAGGTGAAAGACGGTATCTACTACTCGTATTTGTACATAAGGTGTCACGACGGGGAAACGGGAGCCATCGACGCACGCACATCGGACGTGATTTCGCTGGCGCTGCGCAAGTATTTCCCCTTGTACGTATACGAAGACGTGCTGGAGCACGAACAACTGAGGAACATTTCGGAAGACGGCTTCACGTATGCGGTGTCTGCCAATTCGGTAGACCTGGATACGCTGAAAAAGGCGATGGACGAAGCAGTGCAGTGTGAAGACTACGAACGGGCTTCCCAGCTGCGCGATGAGATACGCAAGCGGGAACAGGAACAACTTTGATAATATAATTAAGGAGGAGAAAAAGCCATGCACGTATTTTACACACCCGATATAGCTTCCAGCCCCGAGCTTCCGGAAGAAGAGGCGGCGCATTGCCGGGTGTTGCGCCTGGAAGAAGGGGACGAAATCATGCTGACCGACGGGAAAGGGTATTTCTACAAGGCACTGATTGAAGCGATCGGTGGGAAGCGCTGCCGGGTGAAAGTGTGCGAGGCATCTCTGCAAAAGCCCCTCTGGCGCGGCCACCTGCATGTGGCAATGGCACCAACCAAAAACATGGACCGCACGGAATGGTTTGTAGAAAAGGCAACGGAGATAGGCTTTGACGAACTGACCTTCCTGAATTGCCGCTTTTCTGAGAGGAGAACGATAAAAACCGACCGCATTGGGAAAATCGTGACATCCGCCGTCAAACAGTCGCTGAAGGCAAGCAGGCCCGCGATAAACGGAATGACCGACTTCGGCAAGTTCATAACGGCCGCACCGCAAGGACAGAAATTCATCGCACATTGTCATGAAGGCGAAAAGCCTTTGCTGCGCGAGATGCTGGACCCTGACAAGGATGCTCTGGTGCTGATAGGCCCCGAAGGCGACTTCAGCCCGGAAGAAGTGGAACAGGCAAAAGAGGCAAATTTCTGCCCGGTGAGCCTGGGCGGGGCACGCCTGCGTACAGAAACAGCAGCACTGGTGGCCGTACATTTGATGAACTTGGCACATACATAAAAATAACAGACATGAAAAGTAGAATCTGCAATTGCTGGTGGATAGGCATCGTCCTGATACTGGCTTCGTGTAAAAACGGGAGTGAATATGAAGCCGCATTGCCGAAAGATGCGGCGTTGGTGGTATCCGCCAACCTGCCATCCATAGCGGAAAAAGGCGGATGGACGGCAGGGTCTGGACAGGCAGTGGCCCAACGGATAAGCGATGCGCTGGGGAGCGGCATGGAAAGCGGCAGGCAACTGATAGACAAAATCGTAAAAGACCCTTCGAAAAGCGGGATAGACCTGCGCAAGGACGTGTACCTGTTCGTAGGACCGCAGTTGGTTTCCGACGGGCTGCTGGCACGGGTGGCAGACAAAGGGAAAGTGGACGACCTGCTGCACACGCTGCACCGTCAGCAGATTTGCACCGAACCCGTAAAAGGGAACGGATACACATGGTCGGCCATGGGGCGCCTGTTGGTAGCATATACATCCGATGCGCTGCTGGTGCTGCATGACCCGAAAGGGGGCGATGCGGAAGGTCTCCTGCGTACGGCAATGAAACTGTTGGGACAGAATAAAGAAGAAGGATACTGTGCCACCCCCGATTTCGAACGGATAAAAAATGCCCGGGGGGACATCGTTGCACTGGGCTCGCTCGGCCTGGTACCGAGGCAATATGTGGCCCCGATGATGATGGGAATCTCAGGCGACCTGAAGCTGGAGAATGTGAAAATGCTGGCGGAAATACATTTCGGGCAAGGAAAAATGGCCATAGACTTTACAGACCTGACCACGGACAGGGCCATGCAGCAGATACGGGAGAAACAGGCGGAAGCAAGCGGCGCCATCGAAGGGAAATACCTGGACGTATTCCCGTACAACACCGGGCTGTGGATGACCGCCCACATCAATGGGGAGAAACTGTACAAGATATTGTGTGAGAACCCCACGTTCAGCAACCAGGTGGACAACTCCATGATGCCAATCGACTTCGAGGCGATTTTCAATGCCATAAAGGGCGATGTGGCAATGGCGGGGGATATCACGTCGGGCAAGTTCATCGCGTATGCCGATGTGACCAACGACCGGTTCCTGCAAACGTTCGAAAACCTGAAACCCCTGCTGGCACTGACAGGAGGACGGATAAAGCTGACCAACCAGGGCGCCACCGGGTACGAACTCCGCGTAACGGACGGCAGGCTGGTAGGGATGGGACGCGGCCTGCAGACATGGTGGTTCGGCGTATCAAACGGACGGCTATACGTGACCAACCAGCCCGACTGGCCCGGTGCGCGGGTATTGGGCAAGAGCCTGCGCGACCGGCCCTGGGGCAAGCAAGTGGAAGGCAAACGCTTTTACCTGAGCCTGAACTTGGGCGGAATCGGGCAAACCACCGGGACGCATGCCGAAGCCATCCCCATGCAGGCCTTCATGCAAGGACTGGATTACCTGACCTTCGAAATGAAAGACAGAGGGTGCTCACGACTGGAACTATACACGAAAAACCCGGACAAGAACGTGCTGCAGCCGCTGCTGGACATGCTCCGATAAACGGAGACGGGCGTGCAAAAAATCGTGCTGCAGCTAGTATAAAAGACAAAGGATGGAAACAATCGAATTGCAACAGACCCTGCCTGAAGTGTTTGCAGGCAGGGACACGGTCACATCGGATGTATGGCACCGGCAAGTGGCGCTACAGAAAGGAAAAGCTTACCTGCTGGAAGCGGCTTCGGGAACAGGCAAATCTTCACTTTGCAGTTACATATACGGACACAGGAGCGATTACCAGGGAATCATTTCGTTCGACGGGCAGAACATCCGCAAGCTGTCTGTCGCACAATGGGTAAACGTGCGAAGATACTCGCTGAGCCTGCTGTTCCAGGAACTCCGCCTGTTCGAAGAGCTCACTGCATGGGAGAATATCCGCCTGAAGAACACCCTGACAGGTTATGCCAGACGGAAACAGATTGAGGAATGGTTCGAGCGGTTGGGCATCGGCGACAAGAAAGACCAGAAAACGGGACAGATGTCGTTCGGCCAACGACAACGGGTCGCATTCATCCGGGCACTGTGCCAGCCCTTCGACTTCATCTTTCTGGATGAACCCATCAGCCACCTGGATGAGGAGAACAGCCGTACCATGTCGGAAATCCTCCACGAAGAAGCAGATAGCCGGGGCGCAGGTATCGTCGTTACATCCATCGGCAAACACCTGCCGCTGGATTACGACCTCGTCCTCCGGCTGTAGCCGGGGCGCCACCGAGTGATATGTTATAAACCGCTAACCACTGATATTCAAAAAAATATGATTTGGAGATTATTGAGGCAGCACCTCAGCCTGCCGCAGCTGGCAGGTTTTTCCCTCGCCAATATCTGCGGCATGGCCATCGTGCTGCTGGCAGTACAGTTTTACCACGACGTATTGCCTGTCTTTACGCAGGGAGACAGTTTCATAAAAAAGGACTACCTGATTGTGAGCAAAAAAATCAGTACGCTGGGAACCATCGTGGGAAAACAGGCCACCTTCTCGGAAGGTGACATCCACGAAATCGAAGAACAACCTTTCGTGAAACGTGCAGGCAGCTTCCTTCCCTCCCAATTCAAGGTTTCGGCAAGCATGGGCGTGCAGGGAGCAAGGATGTCGACCGACTTGTTTTTCGAATCCGTGCCCGATGCGTATGTAGACGTGCAGTCGGACAAATGGGCGTTCGACGAACACTCGGATGCCATACCAATCATCATCCCACGCAACTACCTGAACCTGTACAACTTCGGATTTGCCCAAAGCCGGAACCTCCCTCAATTGTCGGAGGGAATAATCGGCATGGTGAACCTGGATATCCGCCTGAGGGGGAACGGGCAGGCAAAGCAGATGAAAGGACGCATCATAGGCTTCTCGAACCGGCTGAACACCATACTGGTACCCGAAACGTTCATCCGCTGGGCAAACTCGGTTTTCGGGAACGGGACGGAAGCAAGGCCTTCCCGCCTGATAATCGAGGTGGACAACCCGGCAGACGAACGCATTGCCCGCTTCTTCCAGCAGAAAGGGTACGAATCGGAGGGTGACGGACTGGATGCCGGAAAGGCCACATGGTTTCTGAAGGCAATAATCGGCATCGTATTGGCCGTGGGACTGGTTATCAGCATCCTGTCGTTCTACATCCTCCTGCTGAGCATTTACCTGCTCTTGCAGAAGAACATGCGGAAATTGGAAAACCTGCTGCTGGTGGGATATAGCCCAGCCCAGGTAGCACGCCCCTACCAGTTGCTGGCCGTAGCAATGGCCCTCCTGGCATTGCTGCTGGGTGAAGGCATCGTATGTGGAGTGCGCGGGATGTTCCTGCCCGTTGTGGACGCCCTGCTTCCCCCGGCAGAAGCCGGAAGCACTCTGCCCGCCTGGATAGCAGGCATAATCGTATTTGCCGGGATGTCGGCACTGAACGTGATTGTCATCCGCCGGAAAGTGGACCGCATATGGAAACCCTAACCCCAACACGTATATGGTCAATCAAATAGAATTTACATTAAGCCCCCGCCGGAGAGGCTTCCACCTGATCACCAAGGAAGTGACGGACCACCTGCCACCATTGCCCACATACGGGCTGCTGCACCTTTTCGTAAAGCACACCAGCTGCGCATTAAGCATCAACGAGAATTACGATCCCAGCGTGCGCACAGATCTGGAATGCATCTACAACGACATAGTCAAAGAAAACCGCCCGTATTATACGCATACCGACGAGGGGCCGGACGACATGCCAAGCCATGCAAAATGCAGCTTGACAGGCGTATCGCTCACAATCCCCATCACGTCGGGGCTCCTGAACCTGGGAACATGGCAAGGAATCTACCTGTGCGAGTTCCGCGACTATGGGGGAGCACGCCGTATCGTGGCCACCATCGTAAGCTGAACGGGCTTCCGTTTGCCTCACAAGGCACTTTGTCTTAATAAACTTTAAAAGCCGGAACCGTTTCCCCGGCACTTGCCATAGGTTTGTATTACGTTCATACATAAAAATGGTTCAAAAGCTGTTTTTTTACAAAAAAATGTTACTTGAAGTGATACGATTACGGGATATTTCTGTAAATTTGCGTAACTGATTAGTTTAAGATTGAGCAGTTTTAAACCTAATTCAGGAAGAAAAACAGTTGAATCTAAAATAAGTAAAGCTTATGTCAAAAATCGTAGGACACATTTCGCAAATTATCGGTCCGGTAGTCGATGTGTACTTCAAGTTGGAAGAAGACCAGGACGTAGAGCAGTCTTTGCCGAAAATCCATGACGCGCTGACCATCTCCCGTGGCGGTGGCCGTACACTGGTGATTGAAGTGCAGCAGCATATAGGTGAAGACACCGTACGCTGTGTGGCAATGGACAGCACGGACGGATTAAAACGCGGGATGGAAGTCGTTTCTGCCGGCCAGTCGATTTCCATGCCGGTAGGAAACCAGATTAAGGGACGTGTGATGAACGTGGTCGGTGAAGCAATCGACGGCATGAAGGAACTGGACAACACGGACGGGTTCCCCATCCACCGCGAGCCGCCTAAATTCGAAGACCTCGCTACTTCGCAGGAAGTCCTTTTTACGGGAATCAAGGTGATCGACCTGCTGGAGCCTTACCTGAAAGGTGGCAAAATCGGGTTGTTTGGTGGCGCAGGTGTCGGAAAGACGGTGCTCATCAAAGAGTTAATCAACAACATTGCCAAGAAGCACAACGGTTTCTCCGTGTTTGCCGGTGTGGGTGAACGTACACGTGAAGGCAACGACCTGCTGAGGGAGATGATCGAATCCGGCGTAATCCGCTACGGGGACGAGTTCCTGAAGAGCATGGAAGAGGGTAACTGGGATTTGTCCAAAGTAGACTACAAGGAACTGGAAAAATCGCAGGTATCCATGGTGTTCGGCCAGATGAACGAACCTCCCGGTGCACGCCAGTCGGTGGCGCTGTCCGGACTGACATTGGCAGAATCGTTCCGCGACCGCGAAACAGGAGACAACAGCCCGCGCGACATCTTGTTCTTCATCGACAACATTTTCCGTTTCACACAGGCGGGTTCCGAAGTTTCTGCCCTGTTGGGCCGTATGCCTTCGGCCGTAGGTTACCAGCCTACCCTCGCCACGGAAATGGGACAGATGCAGGAACGAATCACATCTACGAAAAATGGTTCCATCACTTCGGTGCAGGCCGTGTACGTACCCGCCGATGACCTGACAGACCCTGCTCCAGCCACAACCTTTACACACTTGGACGCTACGACAGTGCTGAGCCGTAAGATTACCGAGCTGGGTATCTACCCGGCAGTAGACCCTCTGGACTCCACATCGCGCATCCTCGACCCGCTGGTTGTAGGACAAGAGCATTACGATACGGCCCAGCGCGTGAAACAGATCCTCCAACGCAACAAGGAATTGCAGGATATCATCTCCATCTTGGGTATGGACGAATTGTCGGACGAAGACCGTCTGACCGTCAACCGTGCCCGCCGCGTACAGCGGTTCCTGTCGCAGCCGTTTGCCGTTGCCGAACAGTTTACGGGCGTGCCGGGTGTGATGGTTTCCATCGAAGACACAATCAAAGGCTTCAAGATGATCTTGGACGGCGAAGTGGATTACCTGCCGGAACAGGCCTTCCTGAACGTGGGTACGATTGAAGATGCGATAAAGAAAGGCGAGAAACTGCTTGCTGCGGCGAAAGGATAAGTATTCCGGCTATCGCGCCTCAACCAGGACACGGATTCCGGCATGCGGGATCGCGGACAGGAAGGCCGGCAAACCGGGAAACGGAAAAACTTAAAAACGAAAAAATAATGAAAGAACTTCATCTGGTTATCGCTTCACCCGAACGGACGATATACGAAGGGGTAGTGGGAATGGTAGACTTGCCGGGAGAACTTGGGGAGTTCCAGGTGCTGGTAAACCATGCACCGCTCATCTCGTCGCTGATGGCTGGAGAAGTGAGATATTTGACAGGAAACGAATCGCACTCCCTACAAATCAAGGGCGGATTCGTAGAAGTGAGAGACAATCAGGTGTCCGTGTGTGCCGAACTATAAAGGAAATCCGGGGACAAAATCTGTGACATGATGTTATTAAAAGCCGCAAAGAAAAAATTCATCCGGGAATTGGCTTACACCGAAGCGGCCCTTACGGTGGGGACGGTGTTGGTTTACCATCTGTTTATCCCGGAAAGGTATTTCCAGTGGTTTCCGCTGATTCCGGTGTTTTTCTATCTTTTCGGACTTTTCTACATTTACATGTTCGCCGTGGGTTACCGTTGGGGAGGTAACAAGGTCGCGATGACTTACCTGGTATGCAAAGTGCTGAAATTCGTACTGAGCGCTTTGATATTGACATTCTACGGATTCGTGATAGGGCATGAAGTAATGGCCTTTATGGGGACATTCATTTTCTTTTATTTGGCGTTTCTTGTCTTTGAAACTCGTTTCTTCTTTCGTCTTGAAGCGAAGCTGAAATTAAGTAAACAGATTAAAAATGAAAAGGATACGGTACATAGTAATAACGCTGTTGCTGCTACTGGCAATTCCGGCAACAACGCTGAAGGCGGAAACCGGGGGTGAAGGAGAAGTGGATATGAACGAACTGGTGTTCGGGCATATCGGCGATGCCTACGAGTGGCATATCGTCACATTCGGCAACTTACACCTGACCATTCCGCTTCCGGTGATTGTGAAAAGCAGTACAGGCTGGCATGTGTTCTGCTCATCGCGCCTGGAAGACGGCGAAGAATACGAAGGCTTGTACATCGCTGAAGGCGGAGCCAACGACGGCAAGATAGTGGAACGGAATGACGCCGGCGAGGAAATACGCCCGTTCGATATTTCCATTACCAAAGATGTGCTGGGCCTGTTTATCAACAGTGCCATATTGCTGGTAATCATGCTGGGGTGCGCACGCTGGTATAAAAAACACCCGATGGAGCAAGGAGCGCCCAAGGGGGGAGTAGGAATGATCGAGGCAACGGTGATGTCCATCCATGACGATGTCATCAAAGGTTGCGTAGGCGAAGACTACAAACGGTATGCGCCCTACTTGCTGACTGCATTTTTCTTTGTGCTGGTGAACAACCTGATGGGATTGGTCCCGATTTTCCCAGGAGGGGTAAACGTGACCGGCAACATCTCCATCACATTGGTGCTGGCCATTTGCACATTCGTGCTGACCAACCTGTACGGCACGAAGGCCTACTGGAAAGATATCTTCTGGCCGGAAGTACCTACGTGGTTGAAGGCACCGATACCTATGATGCCGTTGATTGAATTCTTCGGCATATTCACCAAGCCGTTTGCCCTGATGATCCGTCTTTTTGCCAACATTATGGCAGGCCATGCCGCCGTACTGAGCCTGATTGCAATCATTTTCATTACGGTAAAGGCGGGCGCTGTAATCAACGGCTCGATGACGGTGGTGGCAGTGGTATTCGGCATTTTCATGAATGCGCTGGAAATCCTGGTGGCATTCATTCAAGCGTATGTGTTCACGATGCTGTCGGCCGTATTCATCGGCCTGTCGAGGGTGAAAGGACACGCAGAAAAATAAACAAAACAAAAAAGTATAACCAATTAAAATTTTAAGATTATGTTATTATCAGTTTTATTGCAGGCTGCTGCAAGTGTTGGCATTAGTAAATTGGGCGCTGCTATCGGCGCAGGTATCGCAGTAATAGGTGCTGGTATCGGTATCGGTAAAATCGGTGGTTCAGCTATGGAAGCCATGGCCCGCCAGCCGGAAGAATCTGGCAATCTGCGTATGAGCATGATTATCGCTGCCGCGCTGGTTGAAGGTGTGGCGCTGATTGCAATCGTGGTATGTTTGTTGACTTTGTTCTTATAAAAACAAATAAGTTATGGGATTATTAACTCCGGATCCGGGGCTACTGATTTGGATGATTATTACGTTCGGGGTCGTATTCGTGCTCTTGGCAAAATACGGTTTCCCCGTAATAATCAAAGCAGTAGAGGACCGGAAAGCGTATATCGACAATTCGCTGAAAGCCGCACGCGAAGCCAACGAGCAATTGGCGAGCGTAAAGGTGGAAGGTGAAAAGATTCTGGCTCGGGCACGTGAGGAGCAGAACCGCATTTTGAGCGAGGCAGCCGTGACGCGTGACCGTATCATCAAGAATGCCCAGGATCGTGCGATAGCCGAAGGGCAACGGCTGATGGCAGAAGTGAAAAAGCAGATTGAAACTGAAAAAGAAAGTGCAATCCGCGACATCCGCCGTCAGGTGGCCATCCTGTCCGTAGGAATCGCCGAAAAGATCATGCGCAACAAACTCATTGATGCAAAAGAGCAGAATGCTTTGATCGACCGTCTGCTGGATGAAATGCTTGAATCTTCAAAAAAGTAAATAGGTTATGAATACGGGAGTTGTTTCCAGGCGATATGCGAAAGCCTTGCTCGCTTATGCAAAGGCGGCAAAGAAGGAAGACAAGATATATGGGGAAGTAAAGACACTGGTCTCATATTTCGGGCAAATACCCGATTTGCGCCATGCGGTGGAGAATCCTGTATTGGATATCCGGACAAAACTGGATTTGTTACGGAGGGCATCAGGCGGAGCAAATACAAGCAAAGAGCTGATGCGTTTCTTTCGTTTGGTATTGGAAGGGAAAAGGGAGAAATTCTTGCAGTTCATGACCTGTTCGTACATCGATTTGTATCGGGAGGATAAGAACATTCTCATCGGCAAATTGACAACTGCTGTGCCATCACCCAAATTGGAGGACTACCTGAAAAAGACATTGTCGGCAAAGAGCAAAGTCACCGTAGAGTTGGATGTAAAAGTGGATGCGGGGCTGATCGGCGGTTATGTCGTTGAGGTGGCCGGCTATCGGATGGATGCCAGTGTGGCCAACCAGTTGAAACGTGTGAAACAGCAGTTTGTAGCGAGAAACAGAAGAATAATTTAACGGAGGCGGGAATTGGGAATCAGGAGTGCCTTCACGCATATCTAATTTTCAATTCCCAATCCTGAGTTTTTAATTTAAAAAGCTTATGCCAGAAAATAATAATATAAAACCCAGTGAAGTATCGGAAGTGTTGCTCCAGCAATTGCAGGAAATCGACACTTCACTGAAATTCGACGAAGTAGGTACCGTACTTCAGGTCAGCGATGGTGTGGCACGTATATACGGCTTGCGCAATGCGGAGGCCAATGAACTGCTCCAGTTTGAAAACGGTATCATGGGTGTCGTGATGAATCTGGAGGAAGACAATGTGGGATCCGTGTTGCTGGGTCCTACCGACCAGATCAAGGAGGGGATGGTTGTAAAACGTACCAAGCATATCGCCTCGATCAACGTAGGCGAAGGTATGCTGGGACGTGTTATCGACCCCTTGGGCGTACCTTTGGACGGACGTGGCGAAATCAGTGGTGACACATGCGAAATGCCTTTGGAGCGCAAGGCTCCGGGCGTCATTTTCCGCCAGCCGGTGACAGAGCCTTTGCAGACCGGCCTGAAAGCAATCGATGCCATGATCCCCATCGGACGCGGGCAGCGTGAGCTGATTATCGGCGACCGCCAGACAGGCAAAACCGCAATCGCCATCGACACCATCATCAACCAACGCCACAATTACGAAAACGGCGACCCCGTTTATTGTATTTACGTGGCTGTAGGACAAAAAGGTTCTACGGTGGCAAGCCTCGTAAACGCCCTGCGTGAAAAGGGTGCGATGGACTATACCATCGTGGTGGCAGCCACGGCTTCCGACCCTGCCGCATTGCAATACTTCGCCCCGTTTGCGGGAGCTGCCATCGGCGAATATTTCCGCGACACCGGCCGCCATGCCTTGGTAGTATACGATGATCTGTCAAAACAGGCTGTCGCGTACCGCGAGGTGTCGCTGATTCTGCGCCGTCCGTCAGGCCGTGAAGCCTATCCGGGTGATATTTTCTATCTGCACTCCCGTCTGCTGGAAAGAGCAGCGAAAATCATCAGCCAGCAGGAAGTGGCGGAACAGATGAACGATTTGCCCGAAAGCCTGAAAGGGAAAGTGAAGGCGGGAGGCTCGCTGACGGCATTGCCGATTATCGAGACACAAGCGGGCGACGTTTCTGCATACATCCCGACCAACGTGATTTCCATCACCGACGGACAGATTTTCCTGGAAACCGACTTGTTCAACCAAGGTTTCCGCCCGGCTATCAATGTCGGTATTTCCGTTTCCCGTGTGGGCGGCAGCGCACAGGTCAAGAGTATGAAGAAAGTGGCAGGTACATTAAAAATCGACCAGGCCCAGTATCGCGAGTTGGAAGCCTTTTCCAAGTTCAGCAGCGACATGGATCCGGTGACGGCAATGGCCATCGACCGTGGACGGAAGAACAACCAGTTGCTGATACAACCCCAATACTCGCCGATGCCGGTGGGTGAACAAGTCGCCATCCTGTACTGCGGCACCCATTCGCTGATGCGCGATGTGCCCATCGACAAGGTGCGTGCATTCCAGGACGCGTTCCTGACCACCATGCGCGTCAACCACCAGGCTGATGTGCTGGATGTGTTGGCAAGCGGTAAAATCAACGATGATGTAACATCAATCATTGAAAAAGTAGCAGCAGATACTGTAGGACAATTTAAAGAACAATAATCGTCATGGCATCACTGAAAGAAGTAAAAGGAAGAATAAACTCCATTAACGGGACGCTGAAGATTACTTCGGCTATGAAGATGGTAGCCTCTTCGAAACTGCACAAGGCGCAAGAGGCCATTGAGAACATGCTTCCTTACGAGCGAAGACTACACCGCATGCTGACGAACTTCCTGAGTTCGGAGTTTAGCGTGGAGTCGCCTTTCATTGTGAAACGTGATGTGAGGAAGATTGCCATTGTGGTATTTGCATCAAACAGCAGCTTGTGTGGCGGGTTCAACACCAATGTCATCCGCCATTTAAGTGAAACCGTTGCCGAATACAGCCAGACCATAGGAAAGGAAAATATCCTAGTCTATCCGATAGGACGTAAAGTGGCCGATGCCGCGAAAAAAATGGGATTCACCCCCATGGGCGATTACCAGCACATGAGCGGGAAACCGAATTACCAAGAGGCTTCCCAACTCGCGGAAGAGTTGATCAATCGTTACCTGGAAGATGAAGTCCAGGAAATCATCCTGCTGTATAACCATTTCAAATCGACCTCTTCGCAAGTCTTGATGCGCGAAACATACCTGCCTATTGATTTGCCGGCGGCCGGAGAGAAGACGGAGAAGGCAGAAGCGGAGAAAGGCAACCTGAATGCCGATTACATTATCGAGCCATCGGCCGAAAGGGTCATGCAGGAGCTGCTGCCAAGAGTATTACGGTTGAAAATCTATACCATATTGCTCGATTCTGCAGCTGCGGAACATGCGGCACGTACGGTGGCCATGCAAATTGCGACCGACAACGCGAACGACCTGCTCCAAGAACTCACGTTACTTTATAACAAGAGTCGTCAGCAAGCCATTACCAATGAATTGCTCGACATCGCAGGCGGTTCGATGACATGACACTATACAGATAGACATAGAAAAGCCGTTCCAATCATAAGGGGCGGCTTTTTTATGTCCATATGAGTGACAAAAAACTTGCCGTGCGGAACCTTGACAGGTTTTCCGCACGGCAGACATGAAATAGTAAAAATGTAGCGCATACGGGAATCGAACCCGTGTTTCAGCCGTGAGAGGGCCGCGTCCTAGGCCACTAGACGAAAGCGCCATACATTGGCGGAAGCTGGGGGATTCGAACCCCCGGTACAGTAACCTGTACGGCAGTTTAGCAAACTGCTGGTTTCAGCCACTCACCCAAACTTCCATTTACAGGGAAAACGCCTCTCCCAATTGCGGTGCAAAGATAGGTGGAATTTTTGATTTGTGCAAACTTCTTCCCGACTTTTTCAGGCAAACACCTCCAAATCATGCAGCAGGTAGAATCCAACAGCCCGTAAAACTAGGCGATTCCACTATTTTTGCAAATTTACAGACATCTCTTTCGTTTTATTGCTTATCTTTGCCCCATTATGAGGAAGATACTTTTTATGACAATCATAGCATGGATATGCGGTACGCTGTCCGCGCAGAACACGCTTACGAACCTATATGGGACCTCCGGTTCGGGCACGGACAGTAACCTGTACGACAGCAACGGCAATCCCATAGACACGACCGCCGTCAATGATGCCAGTACCATCCCCATAGGGCTGACCTCATGGAAGATAGACGAACGCTTCGGCAACCGGACGGAAGTGCCTGTCGACACGTTGCAGCACGACTTCCAGAATTCCAACGACACAGGTGGGCCTACCGGCCACTATTCCTACCTGGGCAACCTGGGCGCACCGCGCATCGCACACGTGTTCTTCGACCGGAAAGACCCCAGCCAGTTCATCTTTACCGACCCCTATGACTATACCGTGGTGAAACCGGAAGACGTGGTCTATACCAACACCAAATCCCCCTTCGCCAACCTGACCTACTACAAGCAGGGCAGCAGCACCGACGGGGAAGAGCGGTTCAAAGCCTATTTCGCGGTAAATGCAAGCAAACGGATGGGGTTCGGGTTCAACATCGACTATACCTACGGGCGGGGAAAGTATGCCGACCAGTCTACCGCGCTGTTCAACGGGAATGTGTTCGCCTATTACCTGGGCGACAAATACGACATGCACTTCAGCTTCATCTACGATAACCTGAAGATGGCCGAGAACGGTGGTATCACCGACGACCGCTATGTCAGCGACCCGCTCGAAATGGCGGAAGGGGGAAAGACATACGCCAACAGCGAAATCCCCACTAACCTGACCGACATCTGGAACCACAACACGGGCTACCATGCCTTCCTGACACACCGGTACAACCTCGGTTTTTACCGTGACATCCCCAGCGAAAACGACACGGTAAATACAGAGGTGTTCGTGCCGGTAACGAGTTTTATGCACACCCTGAAGGTAGACATCGCCAAACGGCGGTACATTTCACAGGACGAGGAGCAGAACGAAGAATATTTCCTGAACAACTTCCTTACGGACGTGGAAAACGACAAGACGGAATACGTTTCCGTGAAAAACCTGTTCGGCATCTCCCTGCGTGAAGGTTTCAACAAATGGGCCAAAGCGGGACTTACTGCCTACATCAGCCACGAGTTCAGGCAGTTCACCATGACCGACACCATCACGGGGACACCCTGGCAACGCATCCCCACGAACTATACGGAAAATGTCGTCTCCGTGGGAGGGCAGCTCATCAAGGAACAGGGGCGGGTGTTCCACTACAACGTAACGGGCGAGTTCGCCCTGATAGGCGAAGACGCGGGACAGTTCGTTGTGGAAGGGAACGGCAACATGAACTTCCGGATCATGAAGGACACCGTCCGCCTGGAAGCCACCGCGTACATCAAAAACCTCAACCAGCCGTTCTATTACAGGCATTTCCACTCCAAGCACTACTGGTGGGACAACAACGACCTGTCGAAAACCATGCGCACCCGCATAGGGGGAAAACTGACCATCGACCACTGGCGGACCCAACTGAAGGCTGGGGTGGAAAACATCACCAACTACACTTACCTGGACAACACGTCGGTGGCCGAAGAAGGGGACAGCGACGATGGCACCGTGCAATACAAGAACAACGTGGCAGTGGCACAACACTCGGGCAACATACAGGTGTTCAGCGCCGCCATAAGGCAAGACTTCAAGCTGGGTATCCTGCACCTTGACAACGAAGTGACCTACCAGACCTCGAGCAACGAGGATGTGCTGCCCCTGCCGAAACTGGTGCTGTACCACAACCTGTACCTCAGCTTCGGAATTGCCAAGAAAGTGCTGAAAGTGGAGATGGGAGCCGATATGCGCTACTTCACCGCCTATTACGCCCCCGACTATGCCCCCGCTATCGGGCAGTTTTACCTGCAAAACCGGGAAACGAGGTACAAGGTGGGCGGTTACCCGCTCGTGAACGGGTACATCAACCTCCACCTGAAACGCACCCGCTTCTTCGTGATGATGTACAACCTCATCCAGGGGCAAGGGGAACACACCTACATCTTCATCCCCCATTACCCGCTGAACCCGCGCCTGCTCAAGTTTGGCATATCGTGGAACTTCTTCGACTGACACCGTACCGCCCATGCGAAAGAAAATCATCCGATACGGACTGGCAGCACTTGTGCTTGCTGCAGCCATCGCCCTCTTCTGCACACAGCGGGAGGACGGCGACAGGGCGTATCCGCCACGCGACTACGGCGAGATAGCCCGTTCGGGGGTGTTGCGTGCCGTCACGGAATACAATGCCATCAGCTACCACGTATCCGGCGACACCCTGCAGGGTTTCGACTACGAGCTACTGAACGCTTTCGCCGCCGAAAAGGGGCTGAGGCTGGAAATCACCCCCGTCATGAGTTTCGAACACCGCCTGAAAGGCATGGGTGAAGGGAAGTTCGACATCCTGGCAACCGGGACTACCATCACGACCCAGTCGAGGGATACCCTACTTTTCACGCACCCGCTCGCCCTGAGCAGGCAGGTGCTGGTGCAGCGGAAGGAAAAGGACAGCACCGCACTCATCCGCACCCAGCTGGACCTGGCACACAAGCACCTGCACGTCATCAAAGGCTCTCCTGCCCTGCTCCGCCTCCACAACCTCATCAACGAGATTGCCGACACCATCTACATCGAGGAAGTGGAGCAGTACGGTCCCGAACAACTGCTTGCCATGGTGTCGGACAAGGACATCGACTACGCGGTGTGCGACGAAAACATCGCCCGTCCCCTCCTACCCCATTTCCCGAACCTGGACATCAACACGGCAATCAGCTTCACCCAGTTCTACGCATGGGGCGTAAACAAGCATGCCCCTGCCCTGCTCGACAGCCTCAACCTCTGGCTCGACCGTTACAGCCGGACGGAAGCCTACCGCAGGCTCCACAGGAAATACTTCGCCGACTGACAAAATAATACCAAACAAAAAACGATGATAAAATTAAATACGGTAAACTGGGGCTTCATCGGTTGCGGGGAAGTGACCGAGAAGAAAAGCGGCCCCGCCTTCAGCATGATTGAAGGATCGAAAGTCGTGGCTGTCATGAGCCGCGATGAAGAGAAGGTGAAATCGTATGCCCGCCGCCACCACATCCCGCGCTGGTACACCGACGCACAGGAACTGATAGGAGACGAGGACGTTAACGCCATCTACATAGCCACACCCCCGTCATCGCACGCCACCTTCGCCATCATGGCGATGAAGGCGGGTAAGCCCGTGTACATCGAAAAACCCATGGCAGCCAGCTATGAAGACTGCGCCCGGATAAACCGCATCTCCAAGGAAACGGGTATCCCCTGCTTCGTGGCCTACTACCGCCGCTACCTCCCCTATTTCCAGAGAGTGAGGCAACTGGTGGAGGAAGGCAAGATAGGGAACGTACTCAACGTGCAGGTGCGGTTCGCACAGCCCCCGCGTGCCCTCGACTACAACAGCGCCAACCTGCCGTGGCGCGTGCAGCCCGACATTGCCGGAGGAGGATATTTCTACGACCTCGCCCCCCACCAGCTGGACCTGTTGCAGGACATGTTCGGCTGCATCCTCGAAGCGGAAGGGTACAAGTGCAACCGGGGCGGGCTTTACCAGGCGGAAGACACCATCAGCGCATGCTTCAAGTTCGATTCAGGGCTACCCGGATCAGGTTCGTGGTGCTTCGTGGCACACGATTCGGCGAAAGAAGACCGCATCGAAATCATCGGCGACAAAGGCATGATCTGCTTCTCCGTCTTTACCTACGAACCGATAGCCCTGCACACGGAGCGGGGACGCGAGGAACTCCTCCCGCAAAACCCGCCCTGCGTGCAGCTTCCCCTGATCAAGGCAGTGGTGGAACACCTGCAAGGAAAAGCCCTCTGCACATGCGATGGCATCAGTGCCACGCCAACCAACTGGGTGATGGACCGCATCCTCAACAAGTTCTGAAGAAACTTCCAGCATCTTCCGCGAGGCTTGCCTCTACGGTCTGTTGCCCATATTGCCACCGCCGCCCATGCCGCTGTTGCCGATGCTGGTCACCATCGAACTGAGGGTGAAGCTCGCCAGTTGCGTACCGTCCGTATAGGTGGCATCGGTATAGTAGCCGCCGAACTCCGTGTCTCCCGACACACTGCCTCCGCCATAAAGCACATAACTGCTGCCACGCTGCAAATCGGGACTGCTGTAAAGGAGGGTCATGGTAGAGTAGCCCGCAGGACACAGGAAAGTGAAAATGCCTGCCCCATCGGAAGATTCGAGGTGGAGCAACTGCCCTGAACTTATCGAACCGGAATAGAGGAACGAAGGCTGGGTGCAGGCACTCGAAGTAGGCGTGCTCGAATCTCCGCCTATACCGAGCACGGTGCCGCCCGTAATGCTGAACGTGTTTTCGTCGCAGTCGATACCGCCTTCAGGTGTGGAGGTGCCTACGGCTATGGTCAGCCCGCCGGTAACCGTCAGTGTGCCGTTGGAGTCAATGGCATCGTTGCCCGTGCTGTGGCAGTAGATGGTGCCACCGTTGATTATGATGGCATCCGAGGCATTCATGGCATCGTCATAACAGTAGGAAACTATCTTCCCTCCGTCTATTTGCAGTGTCGACTTGCTCTCGATGCCTTCGCTGCCTTCGCCTCCCGTGGCCATCACCTGCACTACGGCGTCCCCACTGATGGTCAGGTTGCCATCGGCCTTGATGCCTTTAGCCGAAGAGTCGAGTTCCCCCAACACATACTGGCTCCCCGTGGTGATAACCTGCACGGTGCCGCCCGTGATGGACAGGTCGCCATCGCAGTTGATACCTTTGCCTGCCGCACCCGTGCTTTGCAGGGCAACAAGCCCGCCGGTGATTTCCACGTTGCCGTCACACTTGATGCCGGCTGCCGAACTGACATCGTTGTCGTCCTCGTCATAGACCGCACCGCCGGAGTTCAGTATGGTCAGCTTGCCACCCGAAATGTTGAATTCCGCGCAGTTGACCCCCTTGCCTTTCCCGCCGGTGATTTCCACCTGCGCCGATCCTCCGGTCATCACGAAACCGGTTTCCGCCTTCAGCCCGTCCGAGCCTTCATCCGAAGCCGCCAGACGGATAAAGCCGCCGCTCATGGTGATACCCTCGTCGCCGCACTGCATGGCATCGCCGACGGACGTGACGTAGACTATACCCCCGCCGATGGTAATCTGGTCGTTGGTGTGGATGCCGTCATTCTCGGCTCCCTGCACCGTGACGCGGCATCCCGCACGAAAGCGGATATGCTTGTCGCTGGTGATGGCATGGTTGTAGTTGCCCGTCACGCTCAGCGCCCCTGTGCCGCCGAATATCAGCCCGCCCTCACTGAACAGGCAGGCCTTCATGTCCTCGCCGTCCACCGTGACGTATTCCTCGCCATCGGTAAGGTAGTTGGAGGTGCCTTCCTCGCAC
The DNA here is from genome assembly GCA_964488405.1 of uncultured Phocaeicola sp. Lineage (GTDB taxonomy): Bacteria > Bacteroidota > Bacteroidia > Bacteroidales > Bacteroidaceae > Phocaeicola. The sequence goes on along the minus strand of CAZAUU010000005.1, from coordinate 6,089 downwards.
GTCACGAACGCCCGTACCTTCGACTGTATGTTGATGGCCGCCCCCTGCGGGTTGTGCAGGGACACACCGTCCAATGCCAGGCGGAACGCCTCGTCGCTATACACCTTGAACGACCCGTCGTCCGTGCTTCCCGCCAACACGTATTCCACGGCAGGAAGCGTGGAGTTTACCACCACATGCGCCCCGTCCTGCGTGACGGTTATGCCGTCCGTCAGGCCGGAAACGATGGCCGACGTGCCGTCATAATCCACGGTGACAGTGGTGGAAAAGGTGTAATTCTCCACAAAATCTTCGTAACCATCGGCAGAAGAGTCGGTGACCACCGTTTCTTCCATATTGCCATACGTATCTTCGTCCGTATCATCGAACGCGACAGTAAAATTCACCAGGTCGCTCACCGATTCGGAACCAGTAAATACACTACCCTGCGATCCGCCTTGACCACCGGCTATCATATCCGGCATCTCATACTTGTTGTCCAAGCAACCGGTCAGGGCAAATGCCGACGCAACTATCCAACACAAGGACATTGTCCCCATAAATTTTTTTGTCTGTCTCATATTAATTTTCCATATAATTTTTCCGGTACAAAATTAAGGACAGAATCCAAAACATTACGACACAACATATTAAAACGTATTAATTTATTCAAACCACCCCATACCGCCCCTTTGCCCCAGAGGCATCCTCCCCACATCCGCTAATGATTAAATAACAGACACCTTGCAGGATATTCAGCATTTTTTTATAATTTTGCCACTTTAATAAAAGAGCGGGAATCGTATACGAACATTAAAACTACTCATATCGTGACAGAAACAAAGTATATTTTCGTGACAGGTGGTGTGGCCTCCTCGCTGGGGAAAGGCATCATTTCATCATCCATTGGCAAATTGCTGCAAGCCAGAGGCTACAGCGTGACCATACAAAAGTTTGACCCGTACATCAACGTTGACCCGGGCACACTCAACCCTTACGAGCACGGCGAATGCTACGTGACCGTGGACGGCCATGAGGCGGATCTCGACCTTGGACACTACGAACGCTTCCTCGGCATACAGACCACACGGGCCAACAACGTCACTACCGGCCGCATCTACAAAAGCGTCATCGACAAGGAACGCCGTGGAGACTACCTCGGCAAGACGGTGCAGATCATCCCGCACATCACGGACGAAATCAAACGAAACATCAAGCTGCTGGGCAACAAGTACAAGTTCGACTTCGTAATCACCGAAATCGGCGGTACCGTGGGAGACATCGAGTCGCTGCCCTACCTGGAAAGCATCCGCCAACTGAAGTGGGAACTGGGGCGCAACGCCCTCTGCGTGCACCTCACCTACGTGCCTTACCTGGCAGCGGCAGGCGAGCTGAAGACCAAGCCCACCCAGCACTCCGTGAAGGAACTGCAGTCGGAAGGCGTGCAGCCCGACATCATCGTGCTGCGCACCGAGCACGAGCTGAGCCTGAGCGTAAAGAAGAAAGTGGCATTGTTCTGCAACGTAGACGAAAGCGCGGTGGTGCAGTCGCTCGACATGCCCACCATCTACGAGGTACCCCTCCGCATGCAAGAGCAGGGGCTGGATGCCACCATCCTGCGCAAGATGGGCCTGCCCGTGGGAGAAACACCGGGAATGGGACCGTGGCGTGAATTCCTGAACCGCCGCCACAGTGCCACGCTGGGCGTGCGGATAGGCCTGGTAGGCAAATACGATCTGCAGGACGCCTACAAATCCATCCTGGAAGCCCTGTCGCAAGCAGCCACCTACAACGACCGGAAAGCCGACATCCACTTCATCAACAGCGAAAAGCTGAATGAGGACAACGTGGAAGAAATCCTGAAAGACATGGACGGTGTCATCATCTGCCCAGGATTCGGTCAACGCGGCATCGAAGGCAAATTCACCGCCCTCAAATACTGTCGCACGCACGATGTCCCTACCTTCGGTATCTGCCTGGGGATGCAGTGCATGGCGGTGGAATTTGCCCGCAACGTGTTGGGCTATGCCGATGCCAACAGCCGCGAGATGGACGAAAAGACGCCCCACAACGTCATCGACATCATGGAAGAGCAGAAGTCTGTCACCAACATGGGAGGCACCATGCGCCTCGGAGCCTACGAGTGCGTACTCCGCCCGGGCACGAAAGTGTACGAGGCATACGGCACCGCCCACATACAGGAACGCCACCGCCACCGCTACGAGTTCAACAACGACTACAAGACCGAGTTCGAGCAGGCGGGCATGCAGTGCGTGGGCACCAACCCCGAATCGGACCTGGTGGAAATTATCGAGATTCCCACTCTGCACTGGTACATCGGCACACAGTTCCACCCCGAATACAGCAGCACGGTACTCAAGCCCCACCCGCTGTTCCTGTCGTTCATCAAGGCGGCCATCAACAAGTAAGACTCACAATACAAAACCATAACACACAAAAAACTTAAAAGCAAATGGATAAAAACACGTTAGTGGGATTCGTCCTGATAGGGGCGGTCATCGTGGGATTCAGCATCTACAGCCGCCCCGGCCAAGAAGAGATGGAACGGGCGCAACACTACCGCGACTCCGTGGAGGCGGCCATACGGATGGAAGAAGGGGTGCAGAAGGTGCAGGAAGCCGCAATGGCACACACGTCCCTCCTGCCTGATTCCGCTTCGCAGTTCTTCGCCCATGCGCAAGGGACTGAACAGTTCACAGTATTGGAAAACGAGTTGGTACAAGTTACCCTCTCCAACAAGGGGGGACGGGTGTGCAAGGCCATGCTGAAGAAATATTACGACCAGCAGAAGCAACCCCTGGTGCTCTTCGACGAGAAAGACGCCTCGTGGGACATCGCCCTCGAGGGAAAGACGGAAAACATCCTGTGCCGCGACCTCTACTTCCGTGCCGAAGACGTGACCGACAGTACTGTCACCATGCGCCTGAACGCGGCAGGCGGCGGGCACATCGACTTCACCTACCGGCTACTGCCCAACTCGTACATGGTAGACCTCACCGTGCAGGCCACGGGCATGCAAAACTTCTTCTCCCCCTCGGTAAAGACCATGGACATCGACTGGAAACAACGCGCCCGGCAGATGGAAAAAGGATACAACTTCGAGCAACGCTACACCTCGCTCACCTACAAGCCCGTGGACGAGAGTTTCGACTACCTGAGCGAAACGAAGGATGAAAAAACCGCAATCGAAGGCGCATTAGACTGGGTGGCATTCAAGAACCAGTACTTCTCGTGTGTGTTCATGGCCGAGAAGGGCTTTGAGGATGCCGTCCTCGAATCGCGAATGGAACACCAGGAAAGCGGCTACATGAAAAGCTACGAAGCCGGGATGCAGACGGCATTCGACCCCACCGGCGCACAACCCAGCCGCTTCCTATTCTATTTCGGACCCAACCACTTCAAGACCCTGCTTGCCAGCAACAAGCTGTACTTCGACGGCAAAGACCCCGAACTGGAAGACCTCGTCTACCTGGGGTGGCCTCTCATCCGCCTCATCAACCGCTGGTTCACCATCAACCTGTTCGACTGGCTTTCGGGCATGGGGCTGAGCATGGGTATGGTCATCCTGCTGATGACCGTCATCGTGAAGATACTGGTACTGCCCACCACGTGGAAGTCGTTCATCTCATCGGCGAAAATGCGCGCGCTGAAACCCTATGTCGACAAAATCAACAAGAAATATCCCAAGCAGGAAGACGCCCTGAAGAAACAGCAGGAAACCATGTCGCTCTACAGCCAGTACGGGGTAAGCCCCATGGGTGGATGCCTGCCTATGCTGATACAGATGCCGGTGTTCATGGCACTGTTCTTCTTCGTGCCTAACGCCATCGAGCTACGCCAGCAGGGATTCCTGTGGGCAGACGACCTCTCTGCATACGATGACCTCATTCACTGGAACACGCACATCCCTCTGCTGGGCACCCACCTCAGCCTTTTCTGCCTGCTGTTCAGTGCCACAACAATCATCAACCAGATAATCATGATGAAACAGCAGGACACAGGCGCCAACCCGCAGATGGCGGCCATGAAATGGATGATGTACATCATGCCGGTGATGTTCTTCTTCATCTTCAACGAATACGCATCCGGACTGAGCTACTACTACTTCATCTCCGGGCTGATAGGCATCCTCACCATGTGGGTGATGCGCCGCGTCACCGATGAAAAGAAGCTCCTTGCCCAACTGGAAGCCAACAAAAAGGAACCCACGCAGCGAAAGCAGAGCGGGCTAATGGCGAAACTGGAAGCCCTGCAAAAGGAGCAGGAACGCTTGCAGAAAGAACGCGAGGAGCGCATGAAGAAATCAAAACCCAAGAAATAAAAGGCAGAACGCGGCACAGCCTGTCGCGGAAAAAAGAATGGAATGCCCCCGGCAGGAAACTGGTCTCCCGCCGGGGGCATGTGCGTATGACAAGACGACAGGGAAGTCGCATTTACTTCCGGGATTATTTCTTGTTCTCCATCTCTTTGCACACTTTGTCTATGTATTGCACGAATGTATCCGACATGACATACGTACCGGCCTTGGCGGCAGCTTCGTTGTAGCGGCGGACAAAGGCGGGTATGTCGCAGAAACAGTCGATGGCTGCCTGCAGTCCCAGCTGGTCGCGGATGAGGAATACCATGAAGTCGCCTGTGGTATGTCCGCCGAGGTGGGCGCATTCGCCGGCAGCCTCAAATTGCCGGGCGGTGATTTCTCCTGCCTGGTAAGCACAAGTCAGACTGTCGAGCTGCCTTAGCACATTGGGAGAGTCGGCGTAATCGTCGTTGTACATCTTTACGATTTCGGGACCGTAGAGTCCCAGCTTAGTGACAGGCATTTCGGGCTTGCTGATAAGGTCGGCCGTGCCTTCCATTTGGTTGCAGACGATGGCGGTCAGTGCCGGGTCGTCCGAGTCCTGATGGTAACGCCGCTCCCAAAGCGCACCCATGTAGTGGTGGTGCAGTTCGTGGGCGGCGGTGTTGATGAAACCTTGTGTACCATCTTCGTACGCCTGGTTTATGTCGAAGAATACGCCTCCGCCCATGGCGCGCGATTCGGGGTCGAATGCCAGATAGAACAGCGGCAGGTCGGTCAGGTTGATTGCCTGGGCGTCGGCCGGCAGGAATTGTTTCGTCCGGCTGTAAGCCTGCTCCATCAGATGGTCAAAGTCGGTGTGGTGCAGGAAGTGCTCCAACGAGTCGAGCCGTTGGCGTATCAGGTAGAAATTCACAATAAAGTAATTCTCGAAAGGTGCATCGATTGACATTGGGTGCCGGGCTATGCTGTCCGCTTTGGCTTGTAGGGCGGGGTCGAACACGAGCATGAAGGCGTTTCGGATGTTGTCTTGCCATTCCTGCCAATCGGTGCGGATGCTGAAAAAGGCGCGATAGCCTTCGGTGGCAAACAGGGCCTCCCAGTCGTCTTCGGTGGGCAGTGTGCCTTGCTCGGCCATGCGGGCCATGTCGATGAAGCGGGTAGCCGACTCTATGGAATAACGCTTGGCGGCTTGTGCACAAACTGTTACGGCAAGAAGTACAAGTATGCACAGGGTAGAGATAAATCTTTTCATAGATTAATAAATGTTGTTATAGTTTGTTTTTATCGGAGGCAAAAATACATAAAAAGCTCGTGAATCTCATACCGGCAGAATAGAAATGTCAAGGTATCCGCAACTTATCTGTCTTCTGATACCGTGCTCTTGGCACATTTTTTTTCGTAAACTGCAGACGTTCTTCCTCCTGTCAATGGTGTGGTTTTGCACAGCTGTAAAGTTTTATGAGTTTACGAAAGGTACAAATAAACTGATTCTCCATCTATTTTTGAATATATATATAATATATGCACAGGTAGACAAGACAGGGCGGACACAATAATGGGAAAATAAACTGACATTATTATAATGAGTTGCCTTCTGTTCCGATGCATTTCGAATTCAAGCCAAAAACAGCATCATCCCATTTCGTTTTGCAAAGCAGACTTATCTTTTTTGCCAAACACACCGGATTTGGACAGAAGAAGGAGACCGATTTCAGGCACAAACGAGCCGCCCCCACCAGGGCAAACGCATCTAATTTTGCGTAAAAGTTCAAGTTCACTATCTTTGAAG